>NZ_JAYGHC010000052.1:18880-34792 GCF_034932285.1 Cronbergia sp. UHCC 0137 | reverse complement strand
GCGATCGCTGATCTTGTAGAGACTGTCTTGATTGTCAAGCGACAGCGCAAACCAACAAAAGCCCGTAAATGTTGGGTTTCCTAACGTCAACCCAACCTACCTGATTTAATGTTTTTAGCTTAACCAACAAGTATTGCTAGGAGTCAACAGTCAACAGTCAACAGGATTTGCGGAAAAAGTCTTTTCGTGACCAGTTCTAGAAAATTCTGCCCGTAATTGATTGACAACTTGATCTAATCCTACAGAATGGGCAGCTTTAAATAGTAGACGATCGCCCTCTTGGACAAAGGTTTTTAATCTATTGAATAAATCGGCATGGGTAGCAAAACACTCGTTAGGAATACCTTTGGCACTATTAGCGATCGCTTGGGCATCTTGTCCATCAACCAACACCAGCAACCCATCTAAATGGAGATTCTGCACCATTTCCCCCACCAGTTGATGTAATTGTTGGGATCTTTCCCCTAATTCTTTCATTGCACCTAAAACGGCAATCTTCCGCTTTCCGGGAGTATCTGCTAATAACTGCAAAGCTGCTAACATGGCTTCTGGGGCAGCATTATAAGTTTCATCTAAAATTAACACATCATTGGGTAAAGTGAAGCGTTGCGATCGCCCTGTCGGCATATTCACAATTAGTCCATTTTGCAAACAAGACCAATCAATTTCTAATACCTTGGCTACTGCTAAAGCTGCTAAAAAATTAGTCGCATTATGACGACCAGCTAAAGGTAAAGGTAAGCGCATTCCTGCTACTTCCACAGTTTCACTATCAATTAATCTTCCTTGAATATCACCACCAGACAAACCATAACTAATCACCTTTCCTGACCAAAATTTGGCGGCTGTCTCCATTAATAGCTGATTATCATGATTAAGAATCGCCACACTATCCCCAGACATTTCTGCTAATAATTCGCATTTAGCCTCAGCGATCGCTATTTCTGAACCCAGTAACTCAATATGTGCTGTCCCCACATTTGTAATTACACCAATTGTTGGACAAGCGATTTGAGTTAGTTCCGCAATTTGTCCCCTACCCCGCATTGCCATTTCAATCACCGCAGAATCATGTTTTTCATTCAATTCCAGCAGTGTTTTCGGTACACCAATTTCGTTATTAAAATTACTAAAGGTTTTATGAACTTGTCCCTGAGTCCCTAAAACAGCCGCAATCAATTCCTTAGTTGTCGTTTTTCCTACCGAACCCGTCACCCCAACCACCGGGATTGAAAAGAGTTTGCGCCACCACTGAGCAATTTGTTGATAAGCTTGGAGAGTGTTAGCAACTCGCAACAGGGGAAACTGAGAATTTTCATAATTAAAATCTACAATAGCGGCAATTGCCCCTTGAGCGATCGCCCTAGCTACAAAATCATGTCCATCAAACCTTTCACCCCGTAAAGCCACAAACACTTGACCCGGTTGTAAATTCCGAGTATCAGTTTCCACACCACAGCACACTTGACTTAAAGCAGATGCAGATAAATTCACAGGTTGGGCTAAAAGGACTTCAACCAATTGGGATAACGTAGTAGAAACAGACATACTGATATAAAATAGTTAATTTAAAAACCCCTTAATTCCCAATATTGCTCGGTTAAGCAAATTTGTGAGCCGAAAACCCTTGTAGAGACGTTCCATGGAACGTCTCTACACTCCTTAACCGAGAAGTATTGCCTTAATTCCTCTCTGGGAGACAAAAAATACCCCATAGCAGAGACTATTAATATATCGCTTTTGGAAATACAACAAACGCTAAATTTAATTAAAATCCAAAAAATAATTTTGCCCCCAGGCATGAGATAATCTAAAAACTATGGCGATCGCAATTGATTTCGGTACAAGCAACACAGTTGTTACCCGTTGGAACCCTGTCACCCAACAGGCGGAAACCTTGACATTACCAGGGTTATCCATGCAGCAAAGTCTCAATCCACCACTAATTCCTAGCTTAGTGTATGTGGAACAAGCAGCACTGAGTAAAATTTTAATCGGGCAACAAGTGCGCGATCGCGGACTGGATCTGCAAAGTGACAACAGATTTTTTCGCAGCTTTAAACGGGGAATTGGTGCAGATATCCAAGGTTTTTTACCAGAATTAGACGGGAAAACCATCACCTTTGAACAAGTAGGAGAATGGTTTTTAAATCAAATCATTGAACAGTTAAAAGATGAACAAGGAAACTTAGATTCTCTGATCATCACCGTACCTGTAGACAGTTTTGAAGCTTATCGTTATTGGTTAGGTAATGCTTGTCAATCCCTAAAAGTTGAACAGGTGCGAATATTAGATGAACCTACCGCCGCCGCCTTGGGTTATGGTTTAGTAGATCAAGAAAATGTCTTAGTTATTGACTTTGGTGGAGGGACTTTAGATTTATCCTTAGTGCGTTTAGATCAAAATACCCAAGCAAATACCAAACCTGTAGGATTTCTGTTAAAATGGGGTAATAAATCCCTAGCAGAAAACTCCAAACAAAAGATCAAAACCGCCCGTGTATTAGCCAAATCAGGGCAGAACTTAGGTGGTACAGATATTGATAATTGGATAGTTGATTACTTTGCTAAAACCCAAGGATTACCAGTTACTTCCTTAACAACTAGATTAGCAGAACGGGTAAAAATAGAGCTATCTACCCACACCGAAGCTAGTGAATTTTATTTTAATGATGAAACTTTTGAAAGTTATGAATTAGAACTTAGTCGCAAAACCTTGGTAGATATTCTCAAAGAAAACGGATTTTTTGATCGATTACATGAATCAATGATGACGCTGTTACAACAAGCCCGTCGTCAAGGATTAGAACTAGATGATATTAATGCAGTTTTGTTAGTTGGCGGATCTGTGCAATTGCCAGCAGTGCAGACATGGATAGAGCAATATTTTGAGCCAGCAAAAATCCGGTGTGAACGTCCGTTTGAAGCGATCGCTCAAGGAGCATTACAAATCACCCAAGGCATAGAAATCAAAGACTTTCTCTATCATAGCTACGGTGTACGTTATTGGGATCGTCGTCAACAACGTCACAGTTGGCATTCCATCATTAAAGCCGGACAGCCTTACCCTATGAATCAGCCAGTAGAATTACTTTTGGGTGCTTCCGTCGAAAATCAACCCAGCATCGAGTTAATTATTGGTGAATTGGGGGTAGAAACGGGAGGAAGCGAAGTTTATTTTGATGGCGATCGTTTAATTACTCGCCGCACGGAAGCCAATACTACCACAGTCAAACCCCTAAACGACAAAGACGGAGCGAAAACCATTGCCCAACTCACACCACCAGGTTTTCCAGGGAGCGATCGTATTAAAATCTTATTTCAAATTGACGAACAACGCTTTTTAAGAATTACCGTTGAAGACCTATTGACAAATCAAACCCTATTAGAAAATCAACTTGTAGCCCAATTGAGTTAGGAAAATCTATCACCAAGTGCTATACTGCAACTAAAGGAAAATAAGACTTCTTACAAAAGTCGTGATTTTCAAGTTCTTCTTTGCGCCTCTGCGCCTTTGCGTGAGCTTTTCAAGAATATTCTTAGCAACACCAAAGTATTTATGCAAGAGGTCTATAGTATGGCAATCTACAAAAGTATGGCAATCTACAAAACCCGATGGTTTAACCGTTGGGCAAAAGATGAATTGATAGAGGTAATTTGCAATGCGGAAGAAGAAATCAGCAATTCTTGAAGCTGTTCACGAAACTGCTACAGGGTTACACAAGGCTGGTGTAATGAGTCAGGTTACATTACGGGAATTTGACCGCCTGTGTTTACCTCCAATTGAACCGCTAGAACCCCAACAAATTAAGCAAATTCGTGAATCATCTCATGTAAGCCAATCTGTATTCGCTGCAATTTTAAACATCAGTCCCTCAACAGTTCAAAAATGGGAAATCGGACAGAAACGACCTACAGGCACGGCTCTTAAGCTACTACATCTAGTCCGTAAACAGGGTTTGGATACCTTGCTTTAGCAAGATAATTTTATAGCCCAATTGAGTTAGGAAAAACCAGAAAACCTATTTCCACCTCAACTTGGCAAAATGCCTAAAAATGATTATCATTATCTTATGAACCTACCAAATATCACCGTTGTTGCTGGACTCACTGGCTGCGGGAAAACCACCTGGATTTCTCAACAGCTACAAAAAACCACTACTACCGATAATATAATTTACTTTAGTCCTGGGGCTGGCAAAGTTCCCATCGACCAAACACGCATCGCTGCGGAATTTCCTCAAGTGAAAGTCTTTAGTGATGGAGAAGAAATGGCATTTTACAACCAACTAATAACCGCCAATATTGCTTATATCGAAATAGGATTTTACTTAGAATTAACAGCAATTCCCCAAATACTCAAAAATATACCCTATCAAACCGTCGCCATTTTACCACCACACCTCAAAGATTCTGAATATCATAACTGGGCAAAAACCATTATTCCAGGGGCAGATATTGACACCAATATTTTCCCTAAACAACTTTGGCGCGCCCCTAGTAGTAGTCAAGTTATAGACGAAGATAGCTTAAATGAGTTTTGGTACGAAATAACTCATGGTGCTTATGGTCAAATTAACCGTGTCAAGGGAATTTTTGACGTTGCTGATGGTAGATCAATTTATGGTGATTTTGTTGAGGGTGTACCAGCAACCGATTTTTTAGAATTAGACCTACCACGCCATTTAGAAGGTAGACCTCAACGTTTTAGTGGTATAGAAGTATGGGGACAAAACTTAGATGAGTTTGCTATTAGACAAACTTTAGAAAATTGTTATTTGTCAGATGCAGCCCTGAGACAATATCAAGAACAGGTAAAACAGATTTTATTAGAGGAAAACATTGAATGAAAATAGCAGTTATATCCTGTATTCATAGTAATATAGAAGCCTTAGATGCAGTTTTATTAGATATAGAACAAGAAAAAGCCGATAAAATCTTTTGTCTCGGTGATTTAGTAGGATATGGACCCAACCCTAACGAAGTAGTGACGAAAATTCGCCAACTCAATATACCCACCTGTGTAGGTTGTTGGGATGAAGATATTATTGAAGGTTTGAATGCTTGTGATTGCAGTTATCCTTCGTTATTAGCTGAAAAACGGGGTCAAATAGCTCACGAATGGACAAATAAAGAAATTAAGCCAGAAAATAGAGAATTTTTAGCTCAATTACCCCAGAATTTACGGGAAGAAAATTTAGTTTTTGTTCATGGTAGTCCTCACAGTAATCACGAGTATTTATTACCAGAACTAGACGCATTTGCAGCATTAGAACGGGTACTTTCTGTTAACGCCGACGTGCTTTTTTGTGGACATACTCATGTTCCTTACGTCCGTACTTTAGAATCAAGTAGTTTGCAGGTGCGTGTCAAAACTGAGGAAATAGAAGAAAAATTAATTGGTTTTAATGCACCGCAAAAACAAATTATTAACGTCGGTTCTGTAGGAGAACCCCGTCATGGGAGACCCAATGCAACTTATGTAATTTACGACACGGATACACAAAATGTCAAGCTGCGGGAAGTTGCGTATAATTATCAAAAAACCTGTGCTGCGATTATTGAAAAAGGTTTACCAGCCATCTTTGCTTGGCGTTTATCTCAAGGGTTAGAATATGCAGAACGGGCTGATGATCCTACTCATGTTTGTACTAGATAAAATTAGCCGCTAAATTGCATATTTAGATTTACTCAAGGGACTTGCAAAAAATAAATTATTTAACTAACCGCAGAGGCGCAGAGAACGCAGAAGAATGAAGGTTTGAGTGTTTTTGTTAGAAGTCCCTAAACTATTGTGGAGTGGGGATTTTGACCGTCCTAATCATTAAAGCTAAGAAACTAATAAAAAGTAGAAATAAAATGAATAAGTGGGCAATTTTAAGCGGTGTTGAAGGTAATTTGGTGGCTTATGAAGCTGTAATGGCAGATATTAAGCATCAGGTGAACGTAGAGGCTTTGTATATTTTGGGAGATTTGGTGGGAGCAAATCAAGAAACTGAAGAATTAGTAGAAAGGGTGCGTAATCCTAAATATGGGGAGTTAGAACCTTTGGTTTGTAAAGGTTGGTGGGAAGAACAATGTTTAATTTTACATGGCTTGGGGGGAAGTGGAGAAGGTAGTGAATTAATGGCAAAATATGAGGGAGATACAGTTAAGTTATTATGGGATAGTGTATCTCGTTCGACTGTGCAATGGTTACGGGATTTAGACTTTGGTTTTTTTGAATTAGATTGTTTGTTAATTCACGGTTCAACGGTAGGTGTTGATGAGGAACTGACACCGGAAACTTCCCCAATTGAAATGCTTGATAGATTAGCTAGAATGCAAGCTAATAATTTGTTTTGTGGTCGTTCTGGTTTAGCTTTTCAATATCAGTTACAAGCAGGTGCAATTACTACGGGTGTGACAACTCTCGATAGTGTTGTATCTCCTGTAAATGTTACTATTTCACCTCGTCAAGTAATTGGGGTGGGTAATGTGGGACGAAAATTAGGAAAAGCGATTTATACCCTTTATGATCCGGGAACAAATTTTGTAGAGTTTAAGACTGTTTGTTATTAAGCTGTTCCGCATTTAATTTGAATAATTAGGACGGGCAAGACTTGTACTGAGAGTAGTCGAAGTATGCCCATCCCACAACAATACTTGTCGGTTAAGCTAAAAACATTAAATCAGGTAGGTTGGGGAGTCATCGCCTTGGACGGGTTTCCCGGCTTGTGGCGAATGACGTTTGACGTTAGGAAACCCAACATTTACGGGCTTTTGTTGGGTTGCGCTGTCGCTTAACCCAACCTACAAAAACTGACTCCTGACTCCTGACTCCTGACTCCTCACGATAAAAGCTGTTTAATGATAGTTGCCAATTCCTTGAGTGATACAGGTTTTGTGAGATAATCGTTAGCACCTGCCGCCAAACATCTTTCTCGATCGCCTCGCATGGCTAAAGCTGTCAAAGCAATGATGGGAATATTGACGAACTTTTGGTCTAGTCGAATCTGCTTAATAGCCTCTAAACCATCCATTCCAGGCATTTGAATATCCATCAAAATTACATCAGGAGATTGGGATTTGGTAAGAGCGATCGCTTCCTGACCGTTGTTTGCCAAAATCAGACGGTATCCCTTAGCCTCTAAATAACTAGATATGGTGAGGATGTTGCTTTCGTTATCTTCTGCCAGCAAAATTAGGGGTGTTTGGACAGCCGTTTCTATCAAAGGAGAATCTAAATCAGGAGATGTTTGATTCACCAACTTAGAAAAACACCCAGCAGGAATACTACAGGGTAAATCAGCAGTGAACCGACTGCCTACACCGATTTGACTGCTTACCCCTACCTGTCCACCGTGCATTTCCACAATTCGCTTAACGAGAGAAAGCCCCAAACCAGTACCACTATACTGGCGGTTTAAAGAACTATCAATTTGCACGAAGGGTTGAAACAGTTTATGGAGATTTTCTGGGGCTATCCCGATACCTGTATCAATCACTGCAATTCTAATAAAATCTCGAAGATGGGTAATCTCTGTTTCTGGGGGATATTGTTCCCGTGTGACTGTTAAGGTGATAGACCCTCCTTCTGGAGTGAATTTCACCGCATTATTGAGCAAATTAATCAAAACTTGTCGGATACGCCGTTCATCTACCATTAGTTCTGGTAAATTGGGTTGAAGCTTAACTTCCAGTTGAATTTGTTTTTGGAAAGCTTGTTGTTTGATAAAGGAAAGACTGGATTGACAAAGTTGATTAATGTCTATCATCGTGCAGTCTAATTCCACTTGCCCGGCTTCAATTTTCGATAAATCCAGGATGTCGTTAATTAATGCTAACAGATGAGTGCCGCTACGTTCAATGATTTGTAAACTCCGGCGTTGTTTTTCAGTAACTACTCCAAATACTTCCTCTTGCAAACCTTCAGAGAGTCCGAGAATGGCGTTCAAGGGGGTGCGGAGTTCGTGACTCATGTTAGCAAGAAACTCATCTTTGAGACGGGTAGCGCGAGCAAGTTGTTCATTAGATGCAGCAAGTTGTTTATTTGTTTGATGGAGTTGAGCTTCTGCTAGTTTGCGATCGCTAATATCCGTCACCCGGACAAGGTTCATCTTCTGACCGGCTACAGTAATTTGCTTGGCGGCCAAGTTCCCCCAAAATAACTCACCTTTGAAGGTTTTGTATTCAATTTCCCGACTCCAAAAACCTTGATTTTCTATATCATCGTTAATTGATTGCATTTCTTCGGGGGTGAATTGCTGCTTTTGTAACTGATGTCCTTCAATCCCAATCAGGTCAGTTTTATCATTAGCTGCAAACATCTTTACTGCCCGTTGATTACAGTCTATAGTTTTGAGGGTTTCTACATCGACTAGGAATAGGGCATCTGCTGATTCATTAAAAATTGCTTCTCGCAAATCTCGACTGCGGAGAATTTCCGCTTCTGCTAGTTTGCGATCGCTGATATCGTAGTTAATACCGATGATGCGTTGGGGTTGCCCTTGGCTATTACGCTGCACGAGTCCATAGGCTTTGATGATGCGAATTGTGCCATCAGACAGCATAATTCTAAATTCTGTATCTAATTCTTTCTCCTCAATAATGATTTTTTGGACAGTTTCGCGGACATTAACTCGATCTTCAGGATAGAGGAGGGCTTCAAATTTTGCCCAGGCATCCTGAGTTGGGTCAAAATTCAGACGAGAGACACCAAAAAGTTGATACATTCGATCATCCCAAAGCAGGGAATCCTTGACCAAATCTAAGTCCCAAATTCCAATCTTTGCTGATTTTACTGCCAACTTGAGGCGATCTGATAAGTTGCGAAGTTTGATTTCTGCGGACTGTAACCTGGCTTCTGATTTTTTACGCTCACTAATGTCAAAGTTAATGCCGATCATTCGTTGAGCTTTGCCTTGGGGGTCACGCTGTACGAGGGCGTAGGCTTTGATAAATCTGATTGTACCATCAGGACACACAACCCTAAATTCAGGCTCGAAGTCCCTTTCTCCGGCAATGGCTTGCTGAATTGTGGTGCGGCAAAATAAAATATCATCGGGATGCAAACCTGCTTCCCATGCTTGGTAAGCACCTTTAAAGTCGGAAGCGTTTACCCCATATAGTTCGTACATCCTGTCATCCCAGATGAGGTAATCGTTAACGATATCCCAATCCCAGATGCCAATTTGAGCAGATTTAATCGCCAAATCCAATCGGTCTGACAGGTTGTGGAGTGCGATTTCGATTTGTTTGCGACTGCTAATATCGAGAATTAATCCATCCCATAAAATATCGCCGTTGGCTTGTTTTTGAGGTTGAGCAACGCCCTGTATCCATTTCAGACGACCTGATGGGGTGATTATTCTGCCTTCCCATAACCATTGGCGTAAAGAAGAGGCTGAACGGGAAATAGACTCCTGTAAAGAAGGTATATCTTCTGGATGGGTCATGTTAAATATAGCGTTGGCATTTTCAAGAATTGTCGCTGGTTCTAGTTCATGCATTTCTCGACAGCGATCGCTCACATAGATAAATTCATGGCTACTATCAGGATGGAGAAGATATTGATACATTACTCCAGGGGCATTGGCTGTAATTCTCTGCAATCGGGCTTCGTTTTGATGGATTGCGGTTTCTGCCTGTTTGCGTGCTGTGATATCCCGAGCCATACCGCGATAGCCACGAAATTGTTTATCCTCATCAAAAATGGGAATTCCGCTTGATTCTAAAGTAATTAGTCGTCCATCTTGATGGCGGTTAGTATTTTCTAAACATTGAAAGGGTGCTTGAACTGCGACGAATTTCATAAACTCTTTCAATACTCTTTCTGCTTCTTCTGGTGGCATCAAATCAAAGGGAGTTTTGCCTAACACTTCTGCTGGAGAATATCCCAAAACATGAATAATTTGGGGACTAGCATAGGTGTAAATGCCAGACTCGTTAATTTCCCAAATCCAATCACTAGAAGTTTCGACTAGATTACGGAAGCGTTTTTCACTTTGTTGTAGTTCTGCTGTGCGTTGGGTGACTTGGGCTTCTAAAGTTTGATTTTGGGCTGCTAAAACTTCTAAGAGGTGATTTTTTTGGCGCGCGAAGCGATCGCGCTCCTCTTCTCTTTGTTTACGTTCTGTAATATCTTCGGCGATCGCCCCAATGCGGTAAATCTCTCCAGCCGTATCCCTGATGGGGAAACATCGCCCCCATATCCACCGGATCCCTCCATCAGGTCGAATAATGCGATACTCCTCGTTAAAAAATCCCTCTTTACTGGTGGCTTGATAGGTAGCCCCAACGCGCTCAACATCATCTGGGTGCATACTAGCTTTCCAAGAATCAGGATTTTCATACAAACTTTTAGTGGTTTTTCCCCAGATTTCCTCATAAACAGGGTTGACATAAAGTAATTCTCCAGAATCTATCTGACGAAGCAACATTACTTCTCGACTGTTTTCTGCAAATTGCCGAAATTTCTCTTCACTGTCTCTGAGTGCGTTTTCGGACTTTTTACGAGGGCTGATATCGGTTATTGTCCCCACGTAGCCTGTTACGGTTCCTTCTGGGTTCTTTTCTGGAACAGCTTGCCCAAATACCCAGGTTTCCTCCCCATCTGATCGCACTAACCGATATTCTAAAGAAAAGGTTTGACCGGTTTGGATCAGGTGATTCCATTGCGCCTCAACCATATCTCTATCTTCTGGGTGTAATGCTCTTTTCCATCCGTATTCAGCAGCTTCTTGAAGTTGCAAGCCAGTATTTACACACCAACGATTATTCACATACAAACAATTCCCTTGGGTATCGGTGCGGTAAATACCAACGGGGGCTGATGCTGCTAGAGTTACATAGCGTTGTTCGCTTTCCTGTAATGCCTGTTGAGTCTGTTTACGTTCTGTAATATCTTCGTAACTGACCAGAACGCCTATAATCTCACCATTAGGGTTGTGCAGGGGGACTTTGTTAGTGCGTAACCATCTGTGAATACCACCACATTTTGTAAATGGTTCTTCTATATTGAACTTGGGCTGTCCCAAATCCATGACGATGCGATCGCCTTCTTGATAAAGTGCTGCCTGTTGTCGCCAGACCATATCAAAGTCTGTTTTACCGATGATTTCTGCTGGTGATGATAGTCCGGCATCTAAAAGTAGTTGGCGGTTACAGCCCAGGTAACGACTATTTCGGTCTTTCCAAAAGATGGCGATAGGTAAGCTATCTATGACCAATTGCAAAAGAATTTGGCTTTCCTGAAATGCCTGTTCTGCTTTTTTCCGTTCGCTAATATTTCTCCCCTCTGAAATCAGCATTACCACCTGTCCTGTTTCATCTTTGAGGGGACGGAGGGAAAAATCTATGGTGGCTATCTCACCCCCAGCACCTAATACATCTACTTCGTAGCGGATAAACTCATTTTGGGCTGCACGAGCGATCGCTTGTCTTAATCTGTCCTGATTTGCCTGGGAAATTTTCCACCAATCAGCTTCCCAGAATGGTCGATTTACGACATCTTCTAGTTTGATTCCGCCAAAGTTTAAGGCTGTCTGGTTGGCTTCGACTAAAATTCCCTCGGTTGTCAGCAGTCCAGTAAATTGAAAGGTATTATCGAAAATAGCTCGAAATTTATGCTCGCTGGCTATTAGTTCCCTGGTGCGTTCTTCTACTTTCTGTTGTAACGAAGCGTTGAGGGTTTGAAGATTTTTATAAAGTTCTGCCTGTTGGATAGCAATAGATAGCTGGACAGAAAGTTGCTGGAGTAGATCAAGTTCGTTTGTCTCCCACTGACGTGTCGTGCTGCATTGGTGAACAATCAGTAAGCCCCAAAGCACTTGGGAAGAAGATTTAGAAGTAGGCAACTCTGATGATGTTAGGTTTCTTTTTCTGCTCTCTGTTTCTTTTTTTAGTAAAATGGGTACAATAAGATTGGCTTTAACTTGAAATTGCTCCAGTAGTTGGATATGGCAATCTGTTAATTCACTATGATAAATATCACAAATTGCCCGAATTTTGTCATTCCCGTCAGCTATTCCTTGATTTTCTCGAAAACAAGTATCTTCAATCTGAATATTTAGTAAATTTTTCCACTGGGGTAATACTGACTCGGCAACTATTTTACCACTCATCTGCGGATCAAACTGGTATACTATTACCCGATCAGCCTTCAGAAATTCCCGAATCTCTTGAACTGCTGTTTCCAGAATTTCCTCTAAGTGCAAAAACTGACGAATACGGAGTGATATCCCAGCTAACAACTGTTGTTGTTGCTCCTGCATCCGAATTTGCTTGATGAGGTGGGTTTTTTCTAGCACGCTATGAACAGCACGGCAGAGTCCAGTAGAGGTGAGTTTGCTTTTGACTATATAATCATATACACCAGCTTTCATAGCTTGAACAGCGATCGCTTCGTCTGTCTGCTCTGCTAACATGATCACTGGAATTTGCAAGCTACTAAATTGTAACCGCAACTGATTCAAAAATTCCCATATATTGATATCTGCCAGTTGATAGTCTAGAAGTATTAAGTCTGGACTGGTTTGAGATAGTTGCGTCAATGCTTCTAATCCTGACACAACCTCAATTACATTATATGTGGCAAGTTTATCCTGGCTTAAATAATGGCAGTATAATGAGCGTTCTTCTGGTGAATCTTCCAGAATCATAATTGAGTAATGGCAGATTCCCATGGAATTTCTTAATTAAATTTATATATTTAATTAAATTTTAATTTAAGTAGTTCTCTAACAAAACAGTATACATACGGTATATTTCAGCTAAATCACGCTGTTTAGGGGATCAATAGCAGTTTAATACGATCCCCAGATTCTCTATTTATCTATTGCCCGTTCTCTAATCCGTAAATCCACTAATTGCCAATCACTAATTTTTAATAAAACTAATCCTAAATTTATCACCAAACAGCTAACTGCCAGTGATAACAAAATATAAGTAGGAAGCATGACTACACCAATTATCAGCCAGGTGTAAACGTGGAAGACCATAATCCCAGATAATAAACTGGCAAACCCGGCAGATAAAAATACTTGAGATGTTGGACGACCGACTACTGTGAGGATTATTGTCAATAATGTAGCACTTATAATGGAGGGAATCAAAAATGCACAAATGCCGCCACAGTTAGTACGGGAAAACTCAGCTAAAGTGTTGAAATCAAACATTAGTTTTTGGGGTATAATGTTAGCATTTTAATTAAAAATAGAATAAGATCAATAGTTTTTCTGCTAACATCACTTAAACTAGCATAAAAAGAGGGTTTTATCAGGATTTATTTATACAATTTAAAGAATTGCTATTGGTTAGGAGTCAGGAGTCAGGAGTCAGGAGTCAGGAGTTAGAATTAGAAAAATAGTAAGGTGGGTATTTCCCACCCAAACTGATTCAACCCATCAAAATTACTGTGTCAATTACATGAATCACCCCATTGTCAGCGAGAATATCGGCTGCTAATACTGTGGCATTTTTGACTTCAAAACCATGATCACAATTAATTTTAATTGGTGAACCTTCTACAGAGGTGACTGTACCAATGGTTGCCAAGTCAGTCTGGGTGAGCTTTCCAGCGACAACATGATACTTTAAAATTCTAGCTAGTTG
Source organism: Cronbergia sp. UHCC 0137 (assembly GCF_034932285.1). Taxonomy (NCBI): domain Bacteria; kingdom Bacillati; phylum Cyanobacteriota; class Cyanophyceae; order Nostocales; family Nostocaceae; genus Cronbergia; species Cronbergia sp. UHCC 0137. The sequence continues at coordinate 21,199 of NZ_JAYGHC010000052.1, read as the reverse complement.
GGGAATATTTTGCAATAAAGTAGCGATCGTTCCTGGTGGTAATTTGGCAAAAGCATCATCATTAGGTGCAAATACCGTGAAGGGTCCAGGACTTTTTAAGGTTTCTACTAAACCCGCAGCTTGAACAGCAGCCACTAAGGTTTTAAAAGATTCAGCACCAACCGCAATATCAACAATATCAGCCATTATTTTTTCCTCTTCCCTTTCCAAAATTTTACAGGATTTTGGCTAAAAATTACGGATTTTTTAGTTAAAGAAGGTAGAGACGTTCCATGGAACGTCTCTACAAAGTCTCTACAAAGGTTTTTGGTTCACGAATTTGCTTAACCGACAAGTATTGAGTCGGATATCTATTTCCACTAACTAAAATAAATCAGTGATAGTAAATAGCCTTTGTTTATCTAGTTCTTGGATTTGCTGTTTTTCTGTATAAAAGGCTTGATAATAGGATTTAAAACGCTCTGGTTCTGTCTCTGGGTCGGTTTTTTCCCAAAGTTCTAAAAAGTGACTACAGCGTTTTTCTCTTAATGCTATTTCTATACAAGCAAGCGCTGTTTGAATAACTTGGGGAGTCCGCAATATTTCTTTGCTGTTTTTTTCATTTAAATGAAATATATGGGAAATTAATTCTAGGTCTTCACCTAATTCTAAATATCTATTTTGTAAACTGGAAATTAAATCATCTATATTTGTTGTTAACTCAGAAATTTGTCTCCATAAATAACGATGATGGGAAAGACTAAATTCTAGATTCCGTGTTTCTAGTTCGTTAGATATAAATTGACGTTGTTCTGGACAATGTAAATAAATTTGTAGTAATAACGCTTCTGCTAGTTCTAGTAAGGTACGTTTGGTTGGAACTGCCGATAAATTGGGTTTAATGGGTTTCTGCTTGCTATATCTCTGGATGGAAGTTTGAACACTAGCAGGGGAAATTTGAGTTAAAAGATTTTCAACTCGCAGGGGTATAAGTTTGGTATCTCCTAAACTGAGAATTTCAGCACAGTAGGAAATATAATAATTAAGGGTATCACGATTAACTATATTTTTTAGAAGTTTTACTATTTGTTGGGTGACTTGTTGAAAGTCGGTTGCTTGCTTTAAATTTCTATTTTGAATAATTTGCTGAATCTGCCAATTTAACCATAGTGGGGCGGTTGTTAGTAGTTGCTGGTAGTCTTCTGTTGTATGGCTACGCAGGTATTCATCTGCATCTTTACCGTCAGGAATATTGAGAATTTTTAATTGTACTTCGCCTTTATATGCTAGTGATGTAAGTTCACCAATTGCTCTTTCTGTGGCGTTAGTTCCAGCTTTATCGGCATCAAAATTAAGTACAAGTTGTTTGGATTCGGTGTAACGTAAAATGAGCCTGACTTGTTCTACACTCAAGGCTGTACCCAAGGACGCAACGGCATTATTAATTCCGGCTGCATGGAGAGCGATCGCATCAAAATATCCCTCTACAACTACTGCTTGATCGAGTTTAGAAATCCCGTCTTTGGCTTGATCAATGGCGAATAAGGTTTTACCTTTACTAAAAAGTTCGGTTTCCGGTGAATTTAAGTATTTTGGTTGTTCATCCGTTAAAGTTCTACCACCAAAGGCAATAACTCTACCCTGAGTATCACGGATGGGAATCATTAAGCGATCGCGAAATACATCATAATATCCGCCCCCTTCTTTACGCGATTTTATTAAACCTGCCTGTTCTAACAATTGTGCAGGGTAATGTTTATTATCTACTAAATAATGATAGAGAGTTTCCCAACCTGCGGGGGCATAACCTAAACCGAATTGTTCTATTGTTTCAGCTTTAAATTGGCGACTTTCTCGTAAATACTCCATCGCCTTTTCTCCGGGAGATGTCTTGAGGGCGTGTTGATAAAAGTTGGCGGTGGAAGCCAAAACCTGATATAACTGCTCACGTAGAGATAACTGACGTTGTAATTCTTGTCTTTGTTCAGGTTCTAAGGTTTTGACTGGTACTTGGTAACGTCTTGCTAAATCTAGAACTACTTCGGTAAATTGTCGTTTACCCAATTCCATTAAAAATTTAATCCCATTCCCCGCAGCTTGACAGCCGAAGCAATAATACATTTGTTTGCTGGGCGTAACTGTGAAACTAGGGCTTTTTTCATTATGGAAAGGGCATAAACCGACAAAATCCTTCCCTCGTTTACGCAAAACAACATAATCTGATACTACATCGACAATATCAGCCCGGTGTTTCACTTCTTCGATTGTATCTGGATGTAAGCGGGGAATTTGCATGGGCAGGGGGTAGGGGGGCAGGAGGCAGGGGGCAGGGGGCAGGGG
>NZ_JAYGHC010000052.1:4796-18771 GCF_034932285.1 Cronbergia sp. UHCC 0137 | reverse complement strand
TTACCAATCACCCATTACCAATCACCCATTACCCATGACCCATTACCAATCACCCATTACCAATCACCAATGATATCTATTATATTGTTGTTGCTGGAAGCAAAATAATTGACAAAATTGCTGATTTAGACGTTTAACAACGGGAAAACTAAAGTATGGGACGTATTTTTATTTCGGCGGCACATGGCGGTAAGGAAGCGGGAGCAAGTGACCCTGGGGCGATCGCTGGGGGAACGACTGAAGCTAGAGAAATGATCCTTTTGCGGGATTTGATTGTCACGGAACTCAGGGCCCGGAGTTTTGAGGTTTTGGCTGTTCCTGATGATTTGAGCGCCGCCCAAACGATCGCCTGGATTAATTCTCGCGCTCGTTCTACTGATGTCGCCCTAGAAGTTCATTCTGATGCTGCTAGTAACCCAACTGTTCGGGGGGCTAGTGTTTTTTATATTGCCAACAACGATCAGCGTAAAACTCATGCAGAAATGCTGTTGTTAGGATTACTACGCCGTGTACCACAATTACCAAATCGGGGTGCTAAACCAGATACAAATAGCGGTTTGGGTAGTTTGCAATTTTGTCGTCAGACAGCGATCGCTGCTTTATTGTTCCAAGTAGGTTTTCTCAGCAATCCAGAGGATCGGGCTTTGCTACAAACTCGTCGTCGTGACTTTGCTTTGGGTATTGTTGATGGACTCACATCTTGGAGTCGAGCCATTGATCCCAGTCCAGCAAATGCCCCAGAAGCCAATTATCCAGCTATTAATATTAACATTAACGGACAAAATTATCCAGAGCAAGGGATATTAATTAATGGTAACTCTTACATCCCCATTGATTTAGTAGATCGCTTACGAATTGATTTATCAAAAGCCCCTGAAGTGCGTCGTATTACCTATCGACGTGTAGTATATGTTAAAGCAATTGAACTAAGAGAATTTCAAGTTGCTATTGGTTGGGATAGCGCCAGCCGTACTCTTAAATTACGCTCAATTTTAACAGTTTGTACTGGAAATATGGATCAGATTATCTCTCATGGTAATACCTCAGAAGTACAGTTACAAATCTTTTTGAGAAATAACTATGAAAACGCCCTGATTCAGTTTCCTGACGTGCCAAAACTCTATCGAGAAGAAGCCACCATTGAAGGTGTCAATCATGATATTGCCTTTTGTCAAATGTGTTTAGAAACTGGATTTTTACGTTTTGGTGGAGATGTTAAACCTCAACAAAATAACTTTGCGGGTTTAGGCGCTATTGGTGGTGGAACAGAAGCAGCTTCTTTTGGGAGTGCGAGAATTGGTGTGAGAGCGCATATTCAACATTTAAAAGCTTATGCCAGTTTAGAACCTTTGGTACAAGAAGAAGTAGATCCCAGATTTAGATTTGTAACTAGAGGAATTGCTCCCTTAGTCGAACAATTAGCAGGAAGATGGTCAGCAGATTTAGACTATGGTAAAAAAATTACAGCCATGATCAGAAGATTGTATGAATCAGCAGGATTGCTTTAAACTATTGATGCAGGTGATAGGTAATAAGTAGGTCGGCTTGTCAACACTCTTTTGGCTGAAACTATAGGCAATTGTTGTTGAATGCTAGGGATAAATGGTATCAAAAGGCATTTTTATCTAAAAAATTAGGACTCTAAAATCATTAGGACTTACGCAGTTGTGAAACTTCCCTAGTAATCTTCAACCCTGATGCAATACTGTTCGGTTAAGCAAATTTGTGAACCGAAAACCCCTGTAGAGACGTTCCATGGAACGTCTCTACACTCCTTAACTGGGAAGTATTGAACCATGATGTTTCCTATCCCGTGGGTAAGTTCTGATAATTTTGGATAAAGTGCCTAACTAAATTACCATTCTTGAAATTTGATTGCTATATTAGATTAAATACAAACATTCAGCCGTCAGCTAACATATACAAGCTAATCGCTGAATCCTGACGATTAAATCATTATTGTGACAAGGATTGGTAAACTGTGCGAGATGATTTACAGGGATTAGATATTAGTCATCAAGAATTGCAAGCATTGACTAATTTACCTGTTAATGATGGATTAATCATCATTACTAATCCTCTCAAAAAATGGGGGGAAGAACTAATAAAAAAGATTAAAGGTGCTGAAGGTGCGACTGTAATTTTTATTGGAATCTCTGCTTTTGTTTTTTCCTATCTATTATTTGATATCAGTGTAAAATTATTTGCCCCATGGCTAGATTTACCTGCTTGGATTATATTACTTGGATTTGGTTTTTGGACTGGTGGATTAATACAAACAATATTATATTTTATTTGGCAGAGGAAGAGTAAATTTCTCAGAAAAAATATGACAAATTCACTACAAATTTTGCTGAATGATGTTGAAAGATATAATGCTGTGATTAAGGCTATAGATATTAATGATCAAATAGAAGCAGTTGGTAATTCGGAAGTAAGTATACAGCAACGAGATAGAGTGATTGCTGCTTTAATGTTAACTAAAACAGATTTAGTTAGGGCTTTAAAAACAGAAAGGATTCTCCGAGAAAATAAGAACTTCATTTTGCGTAATTCTGAACTATTTGCCAATAATTTAGCCACTTTAGCTTCCATGCAAGTTACAGAACAGGCAACTGAACATGGAAGATTATTAAATGAGGCTTTGCAAATTGCCTTAGATGTGCAGTATGAAATGAAACGCTTACAAGAACAGAGTTAAAATCAAAACAAAAAATAATTTTTTATTTTCGATATGTCAAGGTTACACTCTCCGGTCTACCATTAGAGAATATCAAATTAGCGATCGCTTGTCATAGGCATCGCACATCAACATGGACTGGAAAGAAATTAGAGGCAACTGGGTAGTCATTCCTGCCAATCCCATCGGTATTATTCATTTCTTAGGTGGTGCTTTCGTTGCCACCGCACCACATCTGACTTACCGGGGTTTACTAGAAAATATCGCCAGCAAAGGTTACGTGATTATTGCCACACCCTTTGTTAATACTCTAGATCATATAGCGATCGCTCAAACCACACTCCTGAATTTTGATCGCACCCTAGAACGTTTACAGGACTCAGGAGAATTACGCAAACTCTATCTCCCTACCTATGGCATCGGACATAGTATGGGTTGCAAACTTCATTTGTTAATTGGTAGTCTCTATTCAGTAGAACGGGCAGGAAATATTTTAATTTCTTTCAACAACTTTACTGCTAAAGAAGCTATACCCCTAGTGGAACAATTAAATTCGTCCTTTGCAATTGAGTTTACCCCCACACCTTTAGAAACTGACCAATTAGTGCAAAAACAATATCAAATCCGCCGTAATTTATTGATTAAATTTAGTAATGATAACCTTGATCAATCAGCAACTTTAACTAAAATATTACAAACCCGCTTTCCAGAAATGGTGACAGTTCAAACTTTACCCGGAAATCATACTACACCTTTAGGACAAGATATTAAATGGCAAACAGGAAATTCTTTTACTCCCTTCGATGCCGTAGGACAATGGTTTAAACAAGAAGTTTACCGTGATTTAAACCAACTAAAACGCTCTATGCTCCTCTGGTTAAATCCCCTCTCTGCTCCATAATTTTTATTTAATAGGCTAGAGGGTGGGGTTTGTCCACCCTAAGAGGATGTTTGAAAAGTTTTGGGCGAATATAATAGAGCCTCCGGCTTCCGTAAGGGATACACTACTACACAAGCCAAGTCCACCTGCGTGGACTAAGGAAAGATTAAGGGTTTGAAACCCACGGAGGTGGGTTTTGTCTGTGTAGCTGCGACTTCTAGTCGCCAGGGCAAGCTAAAGATTTTGCGATATTTTTCATACCTTTAAATTATTATTAACCTTTTTCCTATGTATCAAATATTAGTAATTGATGATGATATTGCCATACAAGTTCTACTAAAAAGAATGTTGGAAAAACAGGGTTATCAAGTAATCACTGCTAGTACCGGAACAGAAGGAATTTTACATACCTTAGCCTGTTCTCCAGCCCTAATTATCTGCGATTGGATGATGCCTGGTTTAAATGGCTTAGAAGTATGTAGCCGGATTAAAAAAGATCCTAATTTATCTACTACATTTTTTATTTTATTAACATCATTAGATTCTGTTGCTGATAGAGTTAAAGGACTAGATGCTGGTGCTGATGACTTTATTTCTAAACCTATTGAGCAAAATGAATTACAAGCACGAGTAAGAGCGGGATTGCGTCTACATCAACTAAGTAGGGATTTACAAACTCAAAAGTTACTTTTAGAAACAGAACTAAAAGAAGCAGCAGAATATGTAAAATCCCTCCTACCACCACCTTTAACTGAACCGCTAATAATTAATTCCCAATTTATTCCCTCCCGACAATTGGGTGGTGATTGTTTTGATTACTTTTGGCTTGATTGTGATTATTTAGCAATTTATTTATTAGATACTGCCGGACATGGACTTAGAGCCACACTTCCTTCGATTTCTGTCTTAAATTTACTTCGTTCTCGCGCACTCAAAGGACTAAATTATTATCAACCAAGTCATGTACTTGCAGCTTTAAATGAAACATTTCAAATAAATTATAAAAATGACAAATACTTTACTATTTGGTATGGAGTTTATAATCGAGTTAGTCGTCAGTTAGTTTATTCTAGTGCTGGACATCCCCCAGCAATATTAATATCTGGAGAATTTGCCGATAACACAGAAGTTAAACTGTTGAAAACCCCTGGAATGCCAGTAGGTATGTTTCCTGAAGCAAAATATGTTGATGGTTTTTGTCAGATTGAATTATTCAGCACTCTTTATATTTTTAGTGATGGTGCTTACGAAATTAATCAACCAGATGGTACTCTTTGGAGTTTAGATCGATTTATTCAGCTATTAGTTAGTTTACAGCATTCTGTTAAGAATGAACTTGACTACATTCTGAATTATTTAATCAATTTAAACTCCAAGGAGGCTTTCGAGGATGATTTATCTATTCTCCAAGTTAAATTCGATTTATGGTAGAACTGAACATCTGATTAAAGGCATCTTGATTAGGATAAATTTCAAATATATCATCCATACTTGTTAACTCAAATAATATTTTGACTTGTTGATTAATTGAACAGAGAACCATTTTAATATTTGCTTTCTTCAGGGCTTTAAAAGCTAATATTAAAGCACCTAAGCCAGAACTATCCATGAAAATCACATTCTGAAAGTCTACTAAAACAATTTTTGTATTGGTTTGTACAATTTCGGCGATATTTTGCTGAAATTCTGAGGAAGTATTACTGTTGAAACTACCATTGATTGTAATAATTTTAACGTACTGGTTCATAATAATTTACGCTGTGTGATGTTAATGAAGTTTTGATTCTGTTAGTATATACCAATTACAAACCTTTAAAAAATAACTAAATATACAAATATTTTATTTAATTATAGATAGCAGAATAGTTAATAAATGAGTTTAAACTTTTGATGAATTAAGTTGGAATCAATAATATTATTTTACAGATGATTGTTAGCCACAAACTACTTGATCAAATATTTGTGCTACAAGAGGAAGAGGAATTAAACGCAGATTAACGCTGATAAAGGATCAATTACAGTTTTTATAGGTTGGGTTAAGCGACAGCGCAACCCAACAAAAGCCCGTAAATGTTGGGTTTCCTAACGTCAAACGTCATTCGCCACAAGCCGGGAAACCCGTCCAAGGCGATGACTCCCCAACCTACCTGATTTAATGTTTTTAGCTTAACCGACAAGTATTGTAATACGTCCTTATTTTGATGTAACGAATTGGATCATGTTTTTTGTGGAGTTCTCTTAGTGATTTTAGCCTAAATTATTCTGTCTGACGCACCCTACAGACTGTATAATAGGGGATAGATTTAATATAATTAATATAAATTAAACTGAATTAAGCGTAATTTCCTATGACCAGTTCACCCCGTCGCTACCACATTGTTACTTTCGGTTGTCAAATGAATAAAGCCGACTCTGAACGCATGGCTGGCGTACTGGAGGATATGGGCTTTGAGTGGTCAGAACAGCCAAATCTTGCAGATTTAATTCTTTATAATACTTGCACCATCCGGGATAATGCGGAGCAGAAAGTTTATTCTTATTTGGGTAGACAAGCCAAGCGTAAGCACGAACAGCCTGATTTAACTTTGATTGTAGCAGGTTGTGTTGCCCAGCAAGAGGGGGAAGCTCTTTTGCGTCGTGTGCCAGAATTAGATTTGGTAATGGGTCCCCAACACGCAAATCGGCTCAAGGATTTGCTAGAGTCGGTTTTTCAAGGTAATCAAGTTGTGGCGACGGAAGCGGTGCATATTATAGAAGATATCACCCAACCACGGCGAGATAGTAAAGTTACAGCTTGGGTAAATGTGATTTATGGCTGTAATGAACGTTGTACTTATTGTGTTGTTCCCAATGTGCGGGGTGTGGAACAGTCGCGCACACCGGCAGCAATTCGGGCGGAAATGGTAGAATTGGGGAAACAAGGCTACAAAGAAGTTACTCTGCTTGGTCAAAATATTGATGCTTACGGTAGAGATTTACCAGGGACCACTCCCGAAGGCCGTCACCTCAATACATTGACAGATTTACTCTATTATGTTCATGATGTGCCGGGAATTGAACGGTTAAGATTTGCAACGAGTCACCCACGTTATTTTACAGAACGACTAATTAAGGCTTGTGCAGAATTACCCAAGGTGTGCGAACATTTCCATATTCCCTTTCAATCGGGGGATAATGAGTTATTGAAGGCGATGTCACGGGGTTATACTCATGAGAAATATCGCCGGATTATTGACACAATTCGCCATTATATGCAAGATGCGTCGATTAGTGCCGATGCAATTGTGGGTTTTCCGGGGGAAACGGAGGAACAGTTTGAAAATACAATGAAATTGGTAGAAGATATTGGTTTTGATTTATTAAATACTGCGGCTTATTCACCCCGACCGGGTACACCTGCGGCTTTGTGGGATAATCAATTGAGTGAAGAGGTAAAAAGCGATCGCTTGCAAAGATTAAACCGTTTGGTTAATGTAAAAGCAGCAGAGCGATCGCAGCGTTATTTTGGCAGAATCGAAGAAGTATTAGTAGAAGACCAAAATCTCAAAGACACAACTCAGGTAATGGGACGCACTGGGGGAAATCGGTTGACGTTCTTTACTGGTGATATCAATGAACTGAAAGGAAAATTGGTACAAGTCAAAATTACTGAAGTTCGTCCTTTTAGTTTGACTGGGGAAATGGTCAAGGTTCGGGAAGCAGTGATGATTTAATTATTAAAGACAGAATAAAATTCGGTGTTGCTGAGTGAAAGTATGATTTTATTTCACGCAGAGACGCAGAGGCGCAGAGAGTAAGAGTGTGGGAGATGGAATTTTCAACTTTCATACCTCAATTCAGCAACGCCTAAAATTCTTCTTCGCGTTCTTTGCGTCTTTGCGGTTCAATAAATTAATATTTCTTGGTAATGAACAAATGGCTATCAATAGTCGGAATAGGGGAAGACGGACTAGAGGGATTAAGCGCGATCGCTCTTTCTCTCCTGAACCAAGCTACAATTATCATCGGTGGGGAACGCCATCTTGCTATGCTACCCCCAGATCATCAGCGTCAGCGAATCCCCTGGAAATCGCCCTTTCAGACTTCAATAGACGAAATCACCAATTTTCGAGGTAAATCAGTTTGTGTTTTAGCCAGTGGTGATCCTTTGTTTTATGGTGTTGGTGTCACCCTTCTCCAACACATTCCCATTTCCGAAATTACCATTGTTCCCGCACCTTCTTCTATTAGTCTAGCTTGTTCCAAATTGGGATGGTCTTTCACAGAAATAGAAAATTTAAGTTTGTGCGGTCGTCCCCCTTCCCTACTCCAATCTTACATTTATCCTGGTGCTAAATTATTGATTTTGAGTGAGGGTCAAAAAACCCCGGAAATTGTGGCAGAAATGTTGACAAATCGCGGTTATGGTGGTAGTAAAATTACAGTTTTAGAAAGACTTGGTGGAAGTGAAGAAAGGATTTTAACAGGGATTGCGGCGACTTGGAATGAAACAGAAATTGCGGCTTTAAATATTATTGCTGTTGATTGTATCGCCAATGATGGAGTTTTGCCATTGTCGAGAATAGCCGGACTACCAGATCATGCTTTTCACCATGATGGACAACTAACGAAACGGGAAATTAGGGCAATAACTTTATCTAGTTTAGCACCTTTACCAGGACAATTACTGTGGGATGTAGGGGCTGGTTGTGGTTCTATTTCCATAGAATGGATGCGGAGTAATGTGAAATGTAGAGCGATCGCGATCGAGCAAAATTCCCAGAGAATCGGCTATATTACAGATAATGCTCAGGTTTTGGGTACACCCAATCTGCAAATTATCACAGGTAAAGCACCCCAAGTTATTCAAGATTTACCCACACCAGATGCTATTTTTATTGGTGGTGGTGTAACAGCACCAGATATATTTGATATTTGTTGGAATGCACTCCGTCCTGGTGGGCGATTAGTTGCCAATGTTGTAACTTTAGAAGGTGAGCAAATCCTATTTACATGGTATCACAAAGTGGGAGGAAATTTCACCCGCATTGCTATTCAACGAGCCGAACCAATTGGTAAGTTTTTAGGTTGGCGAGGAATGGCTAATGTGACTCAATGGGTAGGAATAAAAGCTGTATTTTGAGAAAATTATTTTAGGGTGCGTGAGACGGAATAATTTAGGCTAAAAACACTAATTTTTAGATTCTGACGTATCTAACTTAATTGAAAAAGCAACTTATGTCAATAGTTAAAGTTAAAGGGTTTTCCCGCAGCCGTAACACCCCACCCTACACCTGTCAGGGGGGCTATGATGTATTTCATCCAACTAAAAACTGTATTAAGTTATCATAGAAACAAAAATATTTAGATTTCTTTGGTAGGAGGAAAAACATGGGCTTGGCTGGGATAAAAATTGTGTTGGTAGAACCAGCCGGTCCGTTGAATTTAGGTTCTGTTGCTAGGGTAATGAAAAACTTTGGTTTACAAAACTTAGTATTAGTTAATCCTCAGTGCGATCGCTCTTCCTTTGAAGCCTTAAAAATGGCAGTCCACGCCAAAGATATTCTAGCAAATGCCATCATCGTCCCCACTTTACCACAAGCCTTAGCAGGATGTGTCCGGGCTGCTGCTACCCTTGGCCGCGATTGTAGTTGGGAAATACCCCTAGACAGTCCCCGTAAGGCCTTACCTTGGTTATTAGCAGAACCAGACAAGCCCGTAGCCCTGATTTTTGGTAGAGAAGACAGGGGATTAACCAACGAAGAACTCAATTATGCCCAAAGGTTAATTTACATTCCCGCCAATCCAGATTATCCATCCCTGAATTTAGCAACTGCTGTTGCCATTTGTTGTTACGAATTGTCACAATTAGCGGAAACCTTTCCAAATTATGATATACCCGCAACTGAAGCAGCAACTTTAGATGTTGTCGAACCCTATTACCAGGAATTAGAATCTCTATTGCTGTCCATCGGTTATCTTTACCCCCATACAGCAGCAAGTCGAATGGAAAAGTTTCGTCATCTCTATAACCGCGCTCACCTGCAAACTACCGAAGTGGCTATGCTGCGGGGGATGTTGCGACAAATAGAATGGGCGCTCAAAAACCAAACTCAGCCAGACAACTTGTAATTAATCCCTGAATATTCACCCAATTATCACCCAAAACGATTAACATGGCCTAAACTAAACACAAAAATGCTACTTGATTCCATTCAGGAAATCTGAGTAACAGGGTGCTTGAATAATCCGTTTTCGGTCGAACATCTACCAATTATAAAGTGCAGTGGGTAACTAAGGAGTAGCAGTGCCAGAATCAAGTGACAAGCTAATACCTATCTCACGACGGGAACCTTTACCGCGTCGTCAACGTCAACGTCAAACCCCAAAGGCAAAACCTAAGAAAGCTACAAGCCAGCCGCAAGGGTCTACCACAGCAGAAACTATGGTATTAAAACGCCTCAATCCACATACCAGTCCTGCTTCCATCCCCTCTGGAGGGCTAAAGAGGTTACGGACAGAGGTAGCTATTCCCCCTAGCGGTAGACAAATTAAAACCAGCAAAAATCCACCATCTCCACTTGGTGGGACAAAAATTAAAACTGTACGGATACAAAAACAGGGTTCCCCAACACTAGACAGACGCGGCTCACGGAAAACACGTTTAAAGCCCATGGCTAGAACACTTTTGTACACCTTGCGGTTGTTGATTGTGGGTGTAGGCATAGGAGCAATTGTTGGTACGCTATTATCTGTACTAGATCCAGCTAATCGCTTAACTAATGCCTCACTGATGAAGACAACGGGACAATCTCAAGCACAATCTAACTCCTCTGTCAATACTTCTAGTTTATTTTTATCCCAAGAAATTACTACCCTGAAAACTGCTGTGCAGAATCTAATCACAGCCAACCCCAAACTCACCACCGGGGTTTTTATGATTGACTTAGATAATGGTGCTTATGTAGATATAAACGGAACTACCAGTTTCCCCGCCGCCAGTACCATTAAGCTGCCGATATTAGTGGCTTTTTTCCAAGATGTAGATGCAGGTAAAATCCGCCTGGATGAAATGCTAACTATGCAAAAGGAAATGTTGGCTGGTGGTTCGGGAAATTTACAATACCAAACCGTAGGTTCACAGTATTCAGCCTTAGAGATTGCCACTAAAATGATTACAATTAGTGACAATACAGCCACAAATATGTTAATTACCCGTTTGGGGGGCATGGAGGTTTTAAACGAGCGTTTTCGTACTTGGGGCTTGGCAAATACCGCAATTCGTAATCCACTACCAGATTTAACAGGTACAAATACCACAAGTCCGGGGGAGTTGGTGAACTTACTGTCAATGGTAAATCAGGGGAATTTTGTCAGTATGCGATCGCGGGATTTGATGTTAGATATAATGCGCCGTACAGAAAGAGATAATCTACTCCCATCAGGGTTGGGAACAGGGGCAAAAGCATACCACAAAACCGGGGATATTGCCACCATGTTGGCCGATGCAGGTTTAATTGATGTTCCTACTGGTAAGCGTTACATCGCTGCTGTCATGGTACAACGTCCCAACAACGATCCTAGCGCCCAAAAGCTCATTAGTAGCATTTCTCGTACTGCTTACGAACATTTTAGCCAAGTTGCCCTGACACCCACAAACAATATACCCTCAACTACCTATCAGCAACCTATTCAGCCCTTTATTCAGCCCCAGGTGATGACTCCCATTTTACCTAATGGTGCTGTTAACTCTATGCCAACGGGGACTTATCAACCTCCTCTAATGAACCCCCAATACTACCCACCAAGATAATATCAAAATGAGAGGCTGGAACTAAATCAAACTTATTGTCATTCCCAAACATCCTGTACGCGGAGAGTGTCCTAGTACCGCAAAGAAGGTAGTATAGACTTTTTAGCAATTTAAATGGTTGGTTTATTTACGCCGTACTATCCTAGTAAAAAAACATCAAATAGAACTATCAAATAGAACTATCAACAAGTTGATTTTCTTGGCGTAAATATGCTTGAATAAACATATCAAGTTCACCATCCATGACATCACCAACTGCCGTAGTTTCGATATTTGTCCGTAAATCCTTGACCATTTGATAAGGGTGAAATACATAGTTGCGAATTTGATTACCCCAAGAAGCCTCTACCATATCACCACGAATTTCGGCGATTTCTTTGGCACGCTGTTCTTTGGCTATTACCAACAACTTAGCTTTAAGACGAGCGAGGGCTTTTTCTTTATTTTGCAACTGAGAACGTTCTTCTGTGCAACGGACAGCTAAACCAGTTGGTAAGTGAACGATACGCACGGCTGTTTCTACCTTGTTGACGTTTTGCCCACCTTTACCACCAGCCCTAGTTGTCGTAATTTCTAAATCCTTTTCTGGAATATCTAATTTGACAGAGTTATCTATTTGAGGCATCACTTCCACCCCAGCAAAACTCGTCTGTCGTTTACCATTGGCATTAAAGGGAGAAATCCGCACTAAACGATGAGTACCTGTTTCTGAACGCAAGTAACCATAGGCATAGCGGCCAGTAATTTCCAGGGTAGCTGACTTAATTCCAGCTTCATCACCTTCTGATTCTTCCGCCAAAGTGACTTTATAACCGTGATCTTCTGCCCAACGGGTGTACATTCGCATCAACATAAAAGCCCAGTCTTGGGCATCTGTGCCACCAGCGCCGGCGTTAATCGTTAATACCGCACCTTTATCGTCGTAGAGGCCAGAGAGTAATTGCTGTAATTCCCACTGGTCGAGGTCATGACTGAGTTTCGTAACAGTAGATTCCGCTTCTTGGAGTAGGGCTTCGTCGGTTTCTAACTCCAATAGTTCAACCACTGCTCTAGTATCTTCCAGATTAGCTTGCCATTGGTGATACTGTTCTATGTGAGATTTGAGATCATTGAGTTCTTGTAATGTTTCTTGTGCCTGGGTTTGGTCGTCCCAAAATTCTGGTTGGGCGGATATTTGTTCCAGGTCTTGAATTTTGGCTGTTAATGCAGGTACGTCAAAGATAGTCCTGGGTTTTACCCAGGCGGTTAGATAATATCTCGATTTCGCGTTTTAGTTCTAGGACATCCATAGAGATTGATTAAGTTTAGAGCTATTTGAATTTTAAGCGATCGCTCTTTTTATTGATTTTAACTTTAACTGGGACTATTTTTTGAACAACCACCCATAAAAAACCGTGGCTCTTTCCGGTGAACCACGGCTGAATAACTACCTATTGTCAATTACCGTCTATTTAAAGCAATTAGCAACCGCAAGATAAAAACAAACAAGTTAATGTAAGTCAGATACATCGACAATGCCGCCCGCAGGTATTGATCATTGCGATAGGTGCGGGGTAAAATGTAGAAATCAACCACAGAAGCCCCAACGAACAGAAACACTCCCAAACCGGAAATACCAATTTCTAACCAATTAGGTACATAAACGCCAAATAGGGAAAATACAAACTGAGTCAGACAAACAACCACCAAGGCTATTAAGCCTAAATAGATGGTTTTGGTCAAAGCCATACCGTCTGCTTCTGACAAGTTAGAACCAATTTGACGGGCAAAAATAAACGTCACACCACAACTCAAGGCCGCAATGCCAATTCCCTGAATCCCTACTCCTTGGGTTCTCAAGGCCATGAATACCAAACCACTTAGGGTATAACCAGATAAAAGGCTATAAATCCCCAATAGTGGTAGGGCAACGTTTTTGTTACCTTTTTCAGCTACATTTTGGGCAACAAAAAACAGAATTAACTCCAGAATTACCGCACCGATAAAGGTGGTGAAGAATAATCCAGGGTTAGAACGAATAACTCCCAAACCTCCATAGGTTCCTAATGCGGTGAGAATTAGTCCACCACCAACATAAGGGAGGGCGTTGGCTATGACATTAGGTCCAATTAGGCTATGGTTTTGAGCATTACGGAATGCTTCACGAAAATTACTGGTATTGCTCATATCTAAAAATTAGTTTCTGAGGAAACAGTTTGCTAATTTCTATTCTTACCGATACTCAGGTCGAAAAACTAGGCAGGAAATCTAGAAAAAATCTGTTTTCCTGGGATTGTTAAGTTTGATCACAATAATTTCTTCGCCATAAGGAATTAGGACTTACGCACTGTACAAAATGCAGATGATATGTATAAACGAAATTGCCTAGTTTCAGGATTTATTTTGTGTAGGGTGCGTCAGACAGAATAATTGAGACTAAAATCACTAACTTTCAGATTCTGACGCACCTGACTTGATCTAAATCAGTGCGGTGCGTCAGATATAAAAAATCTGTTGTTTCCTAAATTATCGGGTCTGACGCACCCTACAAGAGATCAAATCTATTGTCTGTTTGCGCGAAACAAACCAAGCTAAGTAAGGTTTGCTGATAGCGTAGCGTGCCGTTAGGCATATAAACCAAAGA
>NZ_JAYGHC010000052.1:0-4676 GCF_034932285.1 Cronbergia sp. UHCC 0137 | reverse complement strand
CCTGACTCCTGACTCCTAACCCTAAAGAAAAGACTTTTTCAGCAAGCCCTAAGTAGTATTACAGATAAATACTAAAGTTTGTGATATAGTTTTTAAAGTTAGTCAACAAAAATTATTTACAACATGAATAGAGCAAGTAAATCAAGTGTAATTACTAGATACTATGTTAAAGTACAGATTAAGTTTCAGTAAAACAACTATAGCTTATTCTGGGTTGACTAGGGAAAATAATGACAGCCTTGAAGAGGGTATACGCAACTCCATTTTGCGAAAAAAGGGGTTACTAAAAAGGAACTGATATGGCAGCAACTAAATCCTGTGCGCGATCTGATGGTATAGAGTTGTTATACCTATACTACCAACATCCTTCAATCAAACTTCGTAACCGACTTGTAGAGTTACATAGAGGTTTAGTACGGAAAATGGCTTATACCTTTAGCCACCAATGTCAAGAACCTTATGAAGACTTAGAACAAATTGGTTATTTGGGTTTAATTAGAGCTATTGAACGCTTTGACCCCAATCATGGATATGCGTTCAGTTCCTTTGCTGTACCCTATATTCGCGGTGAAATATTGCATTTTTTGCGCGATCGCTCTACACTCTTAAAAATCCCCCGCCGTTGGCAAGAACTCTATAATGAAGGGGAAAAGGTTCACAAAGAACTAACACTATCTTTAGGTCGCACTCCCAAGGACAGCGAAATTGCTCAAAAACTTAACGTCTCTCTCCTAGAGTGGCAAGAAAGTAAGTTAGCTGTTCAAAACCGTGTTCCTTTAAGTTTAGATGCTACCATTTCTCACTCTGCTGATCATCAAATCACCCTGGGAGAAATCCTTCCCTGTGTTCAAACTGCTTCACTTCAGCAACAACAGGAAGAACGGCAACAATTACGACGAGCTATCAGTATGTTAGAAGATAAACCCCGCGTAGCAATTGAGTTGGTTTTCTTAAAAAAGCTGACTCGCAAAGATGCGGCCAAAAAACTTGGTGCTAGTCCCATGACAGTAACACGTTATCTGCAAGCAGGTATCCAAGAATTAACTTTTTACTTGCATCCTCAACCAAAGTGTTGAATTATAGTATTTGGTTGAACCCATAAAATTTTAGATACAAGAAAAATATTCCTTTAGTGGGAAGGGAGTAACTCTTGAAAAGTTACAGCTAATTTATCAGCAATCCCCCCAATCCAATTTTCATCTTGTTTAGTATAACTCCGGGGCGCATTTGCACCCAAAATTAATACACCTTGGTTGCCGATTGGTTGACAAATTACCCCTTGTGTGTTTTCTGGTAAATAATCAAATTCAATTGCACCGGGATAAACTTTTAAAGCCACTAAATAAATCGGTTTTTGAGTTTCCAGTACCCGTTTTAAAATTACACCTGGTGTTACTTCCGATTTAGGAGCAAGAATGCCACGCCGTAATAAAACTTTACCTTGATAGTAAACTAATAGCGATCGCGTGACCGTATTGGTTAATAATAAATGCGTTGCCCAGGCTAACTCTGTTTTTAGTCCTGCTGGTAAATCGGGATCTAAAACAAACCCTTCTTCTCCAATTAGTTCAACTGTATCAGGCGATCGTGGTTGTACTTGCTGCCAAATCAAACCTGTTAAAATTAACACCGCGCTCAAAATCACCCCCAAAACATCCCCTCGTGCTTGAGATGCTGTCAGTTCTGGCGTTAATAACCGATTAACCAGCAAAAGTACAGCACCTACCCCCCCAACTACTAAGGGTAAACGCCGCAAAATTCGATTAGGATCAGATTTAGTCATTGGTGACAAAGGAAGGTTAAAGGGGGAAAAAGCAAAGAAAGGGAAGATTCAAAAGGCAGGAGACAGGATATAGGACAATACTTATCGGTTAAGAGTTTTTGTAGTTTTTGTAGGTTGGGTTAAGCGACAGCGCAACCCAACAAAAGCCCGTAAATGTTGGGTTTCTTAACGTCAAACGTCATTCTCCACAAGCCGGGAAACCCGTCCAAGGCGATGACTCCCCAACCTACCTGATTTAATGTTTTTAGCTTAACCGACAAGTATTTCCTTTAAACTGGGCTTTAGACCCAGAACCAAAGTTTTAATTCATACTTCTTCCCTCCTGTCCTCCTGCCCTCTGCCCTCTATCCCTCTACTCCATCTTTACTCGTCCCCTGGTTCAATTATTCGTTGAAATAGGTAGCCAGTACCTCTAGCAGTGAGAATTAATTCAGGATTACTAGGATCATCCTCTAATTTTGCTCGCAAACGGGAAATATGTACATCAACCACCCGTGTATCTACGTGACGTTCTGGCGTATAACCCCAAACTTCTTGCAAAATTTCCGAACGCGAAAAAGCTTCACCAGAGCGACTAACTAACAACTCTAGTAAGCTAAACTCCATCCCCGTCAAGCGAATACGTTCATCACCTTTGTATACTTGACGTTTATTCGTATCAATTCTGATATTGGCGATATGAATTACACCAGAACTGGGAATACCAGTCACACCAGTTTTGTCTACCCGTCGTAAAACAGAGCGAATCCGCGCTTCTAGCTCCTTGGGAGAGAATGGTTTAACAACATAGTCATCAGCCCCCAATTCTAACCCAGTGATGCGATCCGCTACATCGCCCAAAGCTGTTAGCATGATAATCGGAACATCTGATTCCTTACGCAATTCTTGACAAACGCCGTAACCATCCAGTTTCGGCATCATGACATCTAAAACTACCAAGTCCGGTTCAGCTTTGCGAAATATTTCTAAAGCTTCTTCTCCGTCGCCAGCCGTTACCACATCGTAGCCAATCATGGAAAGGCGCGTTTCCAAAATCCGGCGAATGCTGGCTTCGTCGTCTACTACCAGGATTTTTTCTTTATGACTTTCCAAGTGTCCCTACTCTCCCTCACTAAAAATTATCATGATGAATTTTTAATACCATAATATTAAGATATCATTCCCTTTATTAATTGGGAAAAAGCCTTAAATACGACTACGATTAGATTTTAGTCTCTTTGAGAAATTAAGAAAATATTAAGAATATTTAATAAACATCAAGAATGGCAAAGCCTAAAAGCGTTTTTATTTGTAACGATTGTGGAGCAGAATCATCCCAATGGTTTGGTAAGTGTCCAGCTTGCGGCACATATAACTCCCTAGAAGAGCAGATCACTATCCACTCTTCGGTAGATGTACCCAGTCGAGGCGGAGTCGGTAATTGGCACGCTGGTCAAAATAACGGTAAAACTACTTCTAAACCAGCAAAAGCCAGAGCTTCCTTGACATTTGACCAAATTACTGATCGCCAAATTGCTCGTTGGGAATCTGGTTATGGAGAATTAGATCGGGTTCTGGGAGGTGGAATTGTTCCCGGTTCGATGGTGTTAATCGGTGGTGATCCAGGAATTGGTAAATCTACCTTACTCCTACAAGTTTCTAATGAACTAGCGCAGAGATACCGTATCCTCTATGTCACTGGTGAAGAATCAGGACAGCAGGTGAAATTACGTGCTTCTCGGTTGGGAATGTCAAAACCGTTAAATTTAGTAAGTGAAAAAACGGGTGACGATCTGACTGAGGATGAAGTTGTTGAAATCAAAGAAACTAAAAAAATAGTTGAAAATACGACTGAGCCAATAGATCCTGACAGCATAGGTGCAAATTTATATGTTTTGCCAGAAACAGATTTAGAAGAGATTTTGCGGGAAATAGACTCCCTTAAACCAAATGTGGCGGTAATTGATAGTATCCAAACCGTTTTCTTTCCAGCTTTAACGTCAGCACCGGGTTCAGTTGCTCAAGTCCGTGAATGTACGGCAGCTTTGATGAAAGTGGCAAAACACGAAGATGTGACGATGTTAATTGTTGGTCACGTTACCAAAGAAGGAGCGATCGCTGGACCCAAAGTTTTAGAACATTTAGTTGATACAGTATTGTATTTTGAGGGCGATCGCTTTGCCTCCCATCGTTTGTTAAGAACTGTGAAAAATCGTTTCGGAGCTACCCATGAAATTGGTATATTTGAAATGGTTTCCCACGGATTAAGGGAAGTTCCCAACCCCTCCGAATTATTTTTAGGCAACCGTGATGACCCGTCCCCCGGTACAGCCATAGTCGTTGCTTGCGAAGGAACCCGCCCCATAGTAGTTGAGTTGCAAGCCTTGGTCAGTCCTACCAGTTACCCCTCTCCCCGTCGTGCTGGTACAGGAATAGATTATAATCGGTTAGTGCAGATCCTAGCCGTATTAGAAAAGCGGGTAGGTATACCGATGTCCAAATTAGATTCTTATGTGGCATCGGCTGGGGGATTAAACGTAGAAGAACCGGCAGTAGATTTAGGAATAGCGATCGCGATCGTTGCCAGTTTTCGAGATAGAATAGTTGATCCAGGTACAGTATTGATAGGGGAAGTGGGTTTAGGGGGACAAGTAAGATCAGTGTCCCAAATGGAACTGAGGTTGAAAGAAGCAGCCAAACTGGGATTTAAAAGAGCGATCGTTCCTAAAGGCACAAAATTCCCCGATCTAAATATCGAAATTTTACCAGTTTCCAAAGTCATAGATGCCATTATTGCCGCCATTCCCCATCAAACCCTAGAGGAGAGCGATTTAAACCCCGATGAAGAAGAAACAGAAACTGAATAAAATGTAATCCAGTTCACGAACTTTTAATTATTTATGACATCCTTCCT
>NZ_JAYGHC010000051.1:4088-35647 GCF_034932285.1 Cronbergia sp. UHCC 0137 | reverse complement strand
GTGGAAGGGCGATCGTTTTTTGGTGTGGGAGTGCGATCGCTTTTTGGGAATGTGGAGGGGTGCGATAGCGAAGCGCTGACCGAAGGTATCGCTTTTTGGGGATGTGGGAGGTGCGATAGCGAAGCGCTGACTTGTCAGTTCGCTTTTTGGGGTATGGAGGGCGATCGCTTTTTGAGGATGTGGGAGGGCGATCACGAAGCACGACCTAAAAATCATTTGCTAAAATAGAAGTAACTTAAAGTTACAGGAAAAACAAATAAATGATCACATTAGAAATGGCGATCGCTTCGCTCGCCGCAGGCATCGCTAAAATTAAACAATTACCTCTTGAACAGCGCAATGAAGTAATTAAATTTATCGAGTTCTTAGAATTTAAAGCAGGAAACATTAGACATGATATAATACAAAAATAAATCATTTTATAAGTATTTAATAATGATTGAAAGTTTATATCTTGATACCAGTGTTATTGGCTATCTTACAATTAGACCAAGCACTAATCTAATTACTGCTTCAAATTCAGTAATTACACAAAATTGGTGGGATACTCGTCGGCAAAATTTTACTCTATATATCTCGGAAGTAGTTTTAGAAGAATTAGCGAGAGGAGATCAAGAAATAGCTACTAAAAGACTAGAGCTAATAAGTGAATTACCATTATTAGCAATCAATGAAGCAGTGGAAGAATTAGCCCAGCAATTTCTGATCAAAAGCAATCTTCCTCCTAAAGCATCTGATGATGCTTTGCATATTGCCTTAGCCACTGTTTATAAAGTAGATTATTTGTTAACATGGAACTGTAAACATATCGCTAACGCACAAATCCAGAAAAAACTCTCACAAATTAGTATTCAATCTGGATATGAACTACCAACAATTTGTACACCTTATGAACTTATGGGAGATTAACAATGTGGAAAGATGAAGTATTAGAAGAAATTTACAAAATTCGAGAAGAACACGCTAAATCTTTTAATTATGATTTGCATGAAATTTGTCAAGATTTAAGGAAAAAACAGGTAGCTAAAAACAGAAAAATTATTACTCAACCTCTCATCAAATCACTATCCTAAACTAAGTTTTGGTATTGAGGGGGCGATAGCGCAAGCGCTGTTTCTTGGATGCCCGGAGGGCTTTTGTCAGTTCGCTGTTTGGGGTATGGAGGGCGATCGCTTTTGGGATGTGAGAGGGCGATCGCTGTTTGGGTTGTGGGAGGGAGATCGCTTGTTAGGGAATTATGGGAGTGCGATAGCGAAGCGCTCCGTAGGAATCGCTGTTTGGGATGTGGAGGGCGATCGCTGTTTTGGGAGATGTGGGAAGTGCGATAGCGCAAGCGCTGCTGCAAGCAGTTCGCTGCTATAATACGAACAGTTACTCTTTTTTGGAAAAAATACTATGGAATTAGTCACCTTAAATCAATCAGGATATCTGCAAATTCCTGAAATTATTAGACAACAGTTAGGTTTAAATAATGAATCAAAACTATCATTAGAAGTTCAAGACGGAAAACTAATTTTAAAACCGATCAAAGAAGAACCATCACTTTACTACGAAGGTCATGTATTAGTTGCTGATGTAGAATTATTAACAGATGCTAATACAATAATTGAAGAACTCAAAAATGAAAGAATGAATCAAGTAATGTCATGGTAAAAATATTATTTGATACATCAGTTTTAGTTGCTGCTATTTTAGTTAAACATCCTAATCACTTTCCTTGCTGTTCATGGCTAGAAAAGGTAAAAATTTCACAAATAGAAGGATTTATAATCACTCATACCTTAGCCGAATTATTCTCAGTTATATCTTCTTTTCCTTCTCAACCTCGTTTTTCACCTCAAATCACTCAGAGGCTTATTCAGGAAAATCTCAAAGAATTTCAGATTATTTCTTTAACTGAAGATGATTATTATCAAGCTATAGAAAATATGGTCAATCTAGGGTTTACGGGAGGAGCAATTTATGATGGTTTAATCGCTTATTCTGCTCTAAAAATAGAAGCAGATAAAATCTTAACTCTGAATGCGAAGCATTTTCTTCGTCTTGGGGATTCCATTTCTGAGTTAGTAGAAGTTCCATCATAGCAATAGCTGATTTAAACTCAAAATTCACAATATCTAGCTATAGCAAATTATAGAGATTGATTGCTGTTTGGGATGTGGGAGGGCGATAGCGCAAGCGCTGTTTCTTGGATGCCCGGAGGGCTTTTGTCAGTTCGCTGTTTTGGTAGAGATATCTTGAAGAATAAATTACCATGCACTTAACTATCATGAAATAGGTTAATCTTGTTCAGTCGGTACATTATTAAACTATGCATCACTGAGCAAGTAAAATCTAAAAATATGAGTAACTTTGAATATGATGAAAATAAGAGTCAAACCAATCTGGCAAAACACGGAATAGACTTCATTAGACCTCTTGCAAAATTACTTTTATGTTATAGTAGAGGATTGGCATTTTGGAACTGCTAAATTTAACTCATAGTTATAAATTGCTGCTAGTAAATTACAACGCAGACCATAACGACGACGGCGATTACGATATCTATCACCAAAAATCTTAAAAATTTTCAGGCGGCGATTGACGTGTTCAATGCCAATTCAAGATTCGCTAAAACACGATTATAGTCTTTTTCTAAAGCGGAAAGTTCTCTGTTTTTAGGCTTTTTTTTGGGAGTGTAACTGTTGCTGTGATATTGGTTAATTCCTTGATAACCACTATCGTGTAAACCTTGTATTTCTGGATGAAAATGAACCCCACTAGCTTTGAATAAGGCAAAATCATGACAGCGCCCCTTACCAAAAAAAGTACAAATAATTTCTCCTGTTTCTTGATTAATAATTAATTGGCTTTTGAGGGTGTGACGTTTTTTCTCGCCTGAAAAAAATTCCTGTTGTTTTCTTTTTGGACGTTCAATAGGCGTTTCAGTTACATCCATTACCACCACTTCAGGTTGGCTCAAACCACCTTTGAGCAAGGCTTTTTTACCAGGCAACCTAAACACTCCTGACTGCATTAGTTCTGATTCTATGCGATGAACAATGCGACAAATAGCGGTCACTGAGCTTGTCGAAGTGTTGATTCTGATACTCCCCAACTTGTTGCAATATGAAAATAAGTTCGGTACTCTCGCCAATATTCTAACGTAACTAAAACTTGTTCCTCAATCATAAGTACAGGTTTCGCTCCACATTGGTTCTTTTTGTTAATAGTTTGAAATTCTTTTAGAGTTTTAACCATTTTCTTAAAAGTCTTTCTTCTTACTCCAAAGCGGCGCTTAAATGCTCTTGGTTTTAGTTTTTGGATGGATTTATAGTTCATTTTTTCATCACCTCAGATTCTGATAATGCACAGAATTTGATTTTATCTTTTTTTGGTGATGTTTTTTCTGTCAGACGTTCCGCGATTACAACTATCGCTACAAATACCCCAGGCATCAATCTTTTTAGTTATCTCACCCCATTAAGATTAAAAAAATGAACTATTATAACACAAAATCAATTCTGCAAGAGGTCTATTTTCCTATAATTTGCTACAATGTTTTTAACTTAATTTAACATTTTAGGTGAGCCATCAAGACTCACCCCAATTACATTATACTAACAAAGCCTGTTCCTCCTTACTAATTACCCTACCTTCATCCTCAAAACCAACAATTTGATCAAAGTTCAAATACCGATACAAATCATCAGCAAAAGGATGTATTCTCTCCGCTACAATATCCAAATATTCCTGCACATTAGGAAGCCTTCCCAACAACGCACAAACTGCTGCTAATTCCGCCGAACCTAAATACACTTGAGCACCTTTTCCCATGCGATTATTGAAGTTACGAGTAGAGGTAGAAAACACCGTTGTATTATCATCAACTCGCGCCTGATTTCCCATACATAAACTGCATCCTGGTATCTCAGTTCTCGCATTTGCAGCTACGAAAACATCATAAACACCTTCCGCTTTTAATTGGTGTTCATCCATGCGAGTTGGAGGCGCTATCCACAACCGAGCGCTCACCTTACCTGCACCTTCTAAAACCTTCGCAGTTGCCCGATAATGTCCGATATTTGTCATACAAGAACCTACAAAAACTTCTTGTACAGGATCATTAGCAACTTCTGATAATAACTTAACATTATCAGGGTCATTGGGAGCAGCAACAATTGGTTCTTTGATTTCGTTTAAATCAATTTCAATTATTTCTGCATATTCCGCATCGGCATCGGCTGACATTAACTGCGGGTTGGCTAACCATTCTTCCATTTTTGCCACTCCTCTCATGATGGTTCGCGCATCAGAATAGCCCCGTGCTACCATATTTTTTAACAGGGCAATATTTGATATGTATTTTTCAGTTTAACTCATTTTATTTAAATATTCAACGATACGATCACATATATTTTTATCTGCTAATTGAATAGGAAAAAGATTTATATTACCCGCCAATATATCTCCTAATGGAATATGAATAAATTGATATATTCCCTCTATATTGACATCATCAATTCGTCTCTGTGCATCTGGAGAAAGTCCAGTAGCTGAAATAATAATTCCAATATAAAGATTTTCCCTTTCAAGATCATCTTTGAAACCACCAAACTGTTCACGAGTAAATTTTTGAGTCTGAATTTTTATGCTAATTCCTGCATCTTGAATAATATTATTACCTTTTTGAAATGACAATCCTTCTGAATGATAAACTTTATTTATTTGAGGAGCTATCACTTTAATACGTCCATCAATTCCACCATCTGATCTTCCCCTTCGTTTGGGCAAATTTGTAACTTTAGTGTTTTGATCTCCACCTAGTAGCTCAATAATTGTAGCTTCGTAAGCTAATTTTTCTTCAGTAGTTGAATCTAATAATTGATCTATAAAAGCGTTAATTAAATTTTTATTTACCATTTTTTATCTCCATATTATTTTTCAAAACTGGGGATTCCATAAATATTGGATTTTATCAAAAGAGGATTGAATAAGAGTTTCTATAACTTCTTCAATTGTCTTAAATTCAAACTTATGATATTTATTTTTAATCAATTCCGAAGTTGCTATTAACATCCATATTGGAATATTAACTGTGCAGTTTCCTTGAGATAATTTTTCAAGATTTTCAATCTTATCTAAATAATCAGATGATGGGAATTGATAGATGGACTGTTTTTGACCAAGTTCTGCTATTGCCAAAATTCTAAAAATCATCTCTACTACTCTTTTTGTACTATTTGTTGCAAGAGCAAGTTTAAGATTATTCAGGAGATCAACATCTAATTGTGTCTCATTAAATGTAAGCTTTTGCTTATTACCCAACCCTGAACTATCTATTAAATCTTTGGCTAAGTTTGAAATTAACTGTTTACTAGGCATAATAATTCCCTCCTCATTTACTATTGATTAAAACCAATTTGACATTCATTAGATAAAATTAGTTTCAACTGTTGACGGAAAATATCATGATTTTCTATGAAAATAGGAGGATAATTTCGTCCTGCATAGGGTAAATAGTAAGCACTTAATTTGTTTAATAATCCCTTTTGTTCTAATTTTGCTTTAATAATATTAATATCATCTTCAATACTATTATTGTCACCACAACGATTAGGAACAATGGTGAGTTTCAGAGGAAATTTTTTGATCACACTTTGTGTAACAATTGTGCTTAATTCACCAGGAATCCTCTCTAGCCCTTCAATATCGTTAGGTACAATAGGAGCTATCACTCTCCAGCCTATACGTTTTTTATCTACTAATTTTTCCAGAATCTTCCAATAGTCATCTGTATCTGCAACTACTATATCATGTTCTCCCATTCCTTTAAAATCCGTTGGAAGTCCCTGAACATCATCAGGATTAAGTTTATCTTCATCGGCAATTGTGATTGATTTATACAAATTAGGATTATCTTGCTGTTTTGCCTTTATATGTTCTATAATCCCTGAAGAACTAGAAAGTTTAAGTACCAAAACTTTTTTGCCTTCAGCAGCTAGTAATAAGGCGGTATTTGTTGCTATAGTAGTCTTTCCTACTCCCCCTTTTGGAGAATTAACGACTAATTTTAACATTTTATGATTGATTCCTAAGATTTACATATTTACAATTCTAGCAATAAAGGTGAGTCCATAAAAGACCCACCTCAATAATTCTACTAAATTAAAACCTCCTCAATCTTAGGCATCTTATCCACAGGAATCACCCTTCCGAAATCCTCAAAACCCTCAATTTCATCAAAATTGAGATAACGGTATAAATCAGCCTTAAACGGATCAACCTTTTGCGCCACAATACTCATATATTCCTCAACAGTAGGAATCTTACCTAATAACGCACATACCGCAGCTAACTCCGCACTACCGAGATACACCCTTGCACCCTTACCCATGCGATTATTAAAATTACGGGTAGAAGTAGAGAAAACAGTAGCATTATCCTCTACTCTTGCCTGATTTCCCATACAAAGGGAACATCCTGGCATTTCTGTTCTTGCACCAGCACCCGCAAAGATAGCATAAACACCTTCCTCTCGTAATTGTTGTTCATCCATGCGAGTAGGAGGACAGATCCATAAATGACCTTTAACCGTACCAGCACCTTCAAGAATCTTAGCAGCAGCCCGATAATGTCCGATATTGGTCATACATGAGCCAATAAATACCTCATCCACCTTATCCCCTGCACATTCGCTCATTAATTTAACATTATCAGGGTCATTCGGTGCGGCGACAATGGGTTCTTTAATCTCACTTAAATTGACCTCAATGGTATCCCAATATTCAGCATCCACATCAGCAGACATTAAACTAGGATTTTGTAACCATGCTTCCATTTTGGCAATACGGCGTAATAAAGTACGAGCGTCTTGATAACCCCGTGCTATCATATTTTTCATCAAGACGATATTAGAACGCAAGTATTCCGCTACAGTTTCCTCACTCAGTTTAATGGTACTACCAGAACAACTACGTTCTGCGGAAGCATCTGTTAATTCAAATGCTTGTTCTACTTTTAAATTGGGTAAACCTTCAATTTCCATGATCCGTCCAGAAAAGACATTTTTCTTGTTCTTTTTCTCGACGGTTAATAATCCTTTTTGGATGGCAACATAGGGAATAGCGTTAACAATATCCCTCAAAGTTATTCCAGGTTGCAATTCTCCTTTAAATCTTACCAAAACTGATTCTGGCATATCCAAAGGCATGACACCCAATGCACCAGCAAACGCAACTAAACCAGAACCAGCAGGGAAAGATATTCCCAAGGGGAAGCGGGTGTGGGAGTCTCCACCTGTTCCCACGGTGTCGGGTAACAACATCCGGTTTAACCAGGAGTGAATGATACCATCCCCAGGACGCAAGGCTACACCACCACGGGATGCAAAAAAGTCGGGGAGTTCTTGATGGGTTTTAATATCCACTGGTTTGGGATATGCGGCTGTGTGACAGAAACTCTGCATTACTAGGTCAGCACTGAAACCTAAACAAGCAAGTTCTTTCAGTTCATCCCTTGTCATGGGTCCTGTGGTGTCCTGAGAACCCACTGTAGTCATGATTGGTTCGCAAGATGTCCCCGGACGTACCCCTGTTAAACCGCACGCCTTCCCGACCATTTTCTGCGCCAATGTGTAGCCTTTTCTGGTGTTGGCTGGGGCTTGGGGACGGATAAATAAATTACTGGGTTCTAAACCTAATGCTTGACGGGTTTTGTCGGTGAGGGTACGGCCAATTAATAGGGGAATGCGTCCACCTGCGCGAACTTCGTCTAAAATGGTGTCGGGTTTGAGGCTGAAGGTGGAAATGACTTCCCCTGCTGCGTTGGTAATTTCACCTTTGTAAGGATAAATGGTGATCACGTCGCCGGTTTCCATTTTGGTGACATCGCATTGTATGGGTAATGCGCCGGCATCTTCGGCTGTGTTAAAAAAGATAGGAGCGATCGCACTTCCTAAAATATAACCCCCAGCCCGTTTATTTGGCACAAAAGGAATATCATTGCCTAAATGCCATAATACAGAATTAATTGCAGACTTGCGGGATGAACCTGTACCAATAACATCACCAACGTAAGCAACGGGATGGCCTTTTTTCTTTAACTCTGCAATGGTTTCTAAACTTCCCGGTTGACGGGTTTCTAGCATTGCTAAAGCATGAAGGGGAATATCAGGACGGGTGGTAGCGTGGGTTGCGGGGGATAGGTCGTCAGTGTTGGTTTCCCCTGGAACTTTGAAAACCGTAACGGTGATGCTTTCAGGAAGTGTGGGACGCAAAGTAAACCATTCTGCTGCTGCCCAAGAGTCTACCACTCTTTTCGCGTAAGGGTTTGTTTTTGATAATTCCAACACATCATGGTAGGCATCATACACCAACAAAGTTTTGCTGAGGGCGTTAGCTGCATAAGCGGCTATTTGTTCCCTTCCTTCTCCTTCCATTACCAAGGGTGTTTCAGAGGAAGTTGATACAGAGGTGTTAGAAACTTGGAGTAAATCAATTAAGGATTGAACATTGTAACCGCCGATCATAGTTCCCAGTAATTCTACTGCATCAACTGGAGAAATTAAAGGACTGGTAATTTCTTCTTGAGCTATCCTAGTCAGAAATCCAGCTTTTACATAAGCAGCTTGGTCTACACCGGGGGGAATGCGATCGCATAATAAATTTAATAATAACTCTTCAGTGCCTTGGGGTGGATTTTTCAGTAATTCACATAATTCTGAAGTTTGTTTTGCGTCCAATGGTAAAGGGGGAATACTCAATTGTGCGCGTTCTTGGGTGTGTTGTTGGTATTCGGCTAACATGATTTAGCTTTTCGCCTCTAATGTTTTGTTTCCTTTATTTTATTGTAAAGGAATTGTTACAGGAGTTACGAATGGACGGAATTGGTTAGAAAGAACAATTTATTGCAGTGATAATAAAATTAGGCACTAAAAGAAGAACTATAATGATGTATGAAATACTAGAGACAGCAATGTGATGATCTAGCTTTTTTAAAAGGATAAATTCCTTATAACCGAACGAGAAATAGAAGTCTTGAGATTAATTAAATACTTGAAATTTAGAGGGAACAGGGAACAGAGAAAATATTTTGTAATAATATTAGAAATTTTGCTTCATTTATCATAGAAATTTAGGAGTTACGCATTGACAGAACTTATTAAATACGCATTATCAATTCTATCTCTTGTAGGGTGCGTCAGACCCGATAATTGAGCATCTAACAGACTTTTTCTATCTGACGCACCGCACTAATATGGGATGACAAAAGTGTGAAACTAGGCAATTTCGTTCATATCATCTGCATTTTGTACAGTGGGTAAGTCCTAATTTCTAATTATTGATTTCCAATAACCCAGTTGGTGGGGTAATTTCTACCCTGCGGTTTTCTAAATCAACGACAGGAACGATCGCCATCACGAAGGGTATTAAAACTTTTTTCTCGCTATTCTCTAATTTTACCTCTAATAAATCATGACCAGCAGGAATAATATCTACCAGTGTCCCCACGAGTTCACCGGATGTTTGCATATAGACTTGTAACCCCAGTAAATCTAAAACATGAAATTCACCCTCTTCTAATTCCAGACGATCGCTAATGGGAACGAACAACCGACTACCACGCAATCCTTCTGCTTGAGTGCGATCGCTTACTCCTGCTAATTGCACCACATATAGATTTTTATTCTCAATATACCGTCCATGCAATAATTCTATCGCTTGGGGTTCTGTCTCCCCTGGACGTAATAACCAGCGTGTTCCCGGTACTTCAAAGCGTTCAGGAAAATCCGAGTCAGGATAAACCCGCACTTCTCCAGCTAAACCTTGTGCAGCAACAATCTTGCCAATTTCTAACCAATCATCCAAATCAAGAGTTGGAATTAGGGGTTTGGGATTAATCAATTTCTCACTCTTTTTATTCGTCTTCTTTGTCTCTTTACGGTTCATACAATCACAGATGCCGCTTGATAAACTTGTTCTGTCACCTTCGCTAAACGCTGCATCCCCGTCACTATTTCCTCATCGCTACCAGTCAAACTAATCCGTAAACATTCTTGTTTGTGTTTCCATTCTTCCTTTAAACCAGGGAAGAAACTACTTCCAGGAACAAGTATTACACCAACTTTTTTCAGTTCTTGATAAAATTCCCAATCAGTAATCGGTAAGTCTTGCAACCACAACCACGCAAAAATTGCCCCTTCTCCACGATGGAGAAACCACGGTAAATTTTTGGGCATGGCTGATTCTAAAGTTTCTTTCAATACATCGAACTTTTGCTGATAAAATGGGCGAATCACTTTTTCAGAGATATCTGCTAAAGCACCAGAATTAATTGCCCGTGCAGCGATCGCTTGTCCATACCGTGAAGAATGGATACCCACATTTGTTTGAAAAGATTCCAACACCTGAATAAACTTTTCATCCCCAATGGCAATCCCAATTCTTTCTCCTGGTAATCCAGCCTTAGATAAACTGGTACAATGGAGGATATTTTCCCCAAATATCAGCGACATTTCTGTAAAATTCAAGGCTGGGAAAGGGGGAGCATAGGCTGAATCTACCAACACAGGTACATCATAAGGTGCAGCTAAAGCGGCAATTTTCCTCACTTCTTCATCACTTAATACATTCCCTGTGGGGTTGCAAGGACGGGAAAAAATCACGCAACCTGTATTTTCTGTAATTGAAAGTTGACTAAAATCAGGACGATATTTGAATCTGTGGGCTGGTGCATCTATATCCAAAGAAGGTTTGTAAGCAACTAAAGCCTCTGGAACTAAGCTGACACCACCGTAACCAGTATAATCGGGACTCAACGGCAGAACTATCTGCTTTAAATCACCGTTGCTGGTGTAACCACCGAAAGCATTAGCAGCGTAAAAGTACAGCGTTTGACTCCCTGGGGTGATTAAAATATTGCGATCGCTCAAATTTAATCCGTAGCGGTGATTAAAATCCTTGACAACCGCCTCAATTAATGGTGCATAACCTTGACTAGAACCATAACGACAAACCACCTCACCATACTCAGAACTGGCGAGTAAATCGGCTGTGCAATCCCGCCATAATTGTTCTACCTCTGGTAAAATCAACGGATTGCCGGCACTTAAATTATTTAATTCCTGCCCTGCACTGGCTTTGAGAGTTTCATTAATATCCTTCATAATCGCTCTCACGCCAGTTAAGTTGGACATTTGAGCGCCAATTTTAGTAAGGGCAGGTTTCATAGCTTGTTGACAAAATAGATAAGTTCTTTAACCAGTTATGTTAAACCAGAAAAGGCGATTTTAACAAAAACTGGCAAGTTGGGGAAAATAGCTTTGATTATTTGGGGATTTATAGCAGGAGTCAGGAGTAAAATCCTGTTGTCAAAGGAGTTTCATGAATGGTTTACGCTAACCTGCGCTAACAATTGATGTCCTAACCACCTTGACGGTTGTTATATAGTTCCAAATCTAGCTAATGTGAACTACTATACCATAATTTCCACAATAAAGCCCCCACTTGTGAGGCGGGGGGGTTTCTCTTGTGATAGTACAAATATACTATATAGAGGAAGATTTTAACAAGCGATCGCTCGAAAACTTCTTGCAAAAGTCGTGATTTTCAAATTTTTCTTTGCGCCTCTGCGCCTCTGCGTGAGCTTTTCAAGAATATTTTGGCGACACCAAAGTATTTATGCAAGAAGTCTATAAAAAAACACAAAAAATATTAATTCCTGTAATTACTTACTGATATACACTCATAATCAGTGAACTTACAGGAGAAGCTTGATTTTGGAAGTTAAAGCAGCAGTAGCTTACAGTGCTGGTAAGCCATTAGTAATTGAAACCGTACAACTGGAAGGTCCACAACCAGGGGAAGTATTAGTTGAAATTAAAGCCAGTGGAGTTTGTCATACCGACGCTTATACCCTTTCTGGTGTTGATCCTGAAGGGTTGTTTCCAGTGATTTTAGGACATGAAGGTGCTGGTGTGGTGGTGGAAGTGGGGGCTGGTGTTAAAAGCGTCAAACCAGGAGATCACGTAATTCCTTTATACACCCCCGAATGTCGGCAATGTGAATATTGTTTAAGCTTTAAAACTAACCTTTGTCAAGCAATTCGTGTCACCCAAGGACGGGGTATAATGCCCAATGGAACAAGTCGTTTCAGTATTGGTGGAGAAACAATTCATCACTACATGGGGACATCGACATTTGCTAATTATACGGTATTACCAGAAATCTCTGTTGCCAAAATTCGGGAAGATGCGCCTTTTGATAAAGTTTGTTATATCGGTTGTGGTGTAACAACTGGTATTGGTGCAGTCGTCTATACCGCAAAAGTAGAACCAGGAGCGAATATTGTAGTTTTTGGTTTGGGTGGGATTGGGTTAAATGTGATCCAAGGGGCGCGGATGGTGGGAGCGAATATGATTATTGGTGTAGATATTAATCCCCAAAAACGCGCCTTAGCAGAAAAATTTGGCATGACGCATTTTGTTAATCCCCAAGAGATTGAAGGTGATTTAGTTCCGTATTTAGTAGATTTAACTAAAGGTGGTGCTGATTATAGTTTTGAATGTATTGGCAATGTCAAAGTTATGCGTCAAGCCTTAGAATGTTGTCATAAAGGTTGGGGTGTAAGTGTAATTATTGGTGTTGCGGCTGCGGGACAAGAAATAAGTACCCGTCCTTTTCAATTAGTCACTGGAAGAGTGTGGAAAGGTTCAGCTTTTGGTGGTGCGAGGGGAAGGACAGATGTACCAAAAATTGTGGATTGGTATATGGATGGAAAAATTAATATTGATGATTTAATTACTCATACTATGCCGATAGAAAAGATTAATGATGCCTTCGATTTAATGCACCGAGGGGAGTCTATTCGCAGTGTGGTGACGTTTTAGGAGGCAGGGGGCAGGGGGCAGGAGGCAGGGGGCAGAAATTATTATTCATCTCCATAGGAAAATCGTTCATCTCCACAGGGAAATCGTTCAGTTCCCAATCCCCAATCCCCTAGTTATTCACGCCATAAAGCGATACCACCCAATAAACCAGTAATATTGGGGATGAGTTTGACATTTAGGGGGAGATTGAGATTTACCCGTACAGCTTCACCACCACCAATGTAAAGCCAATCGTAATTAAATAATCGTTGCAAAGTAGCGATCGCTCTTTCTAAACGTCGATTCCAGCGTTTTTCGCCGATTTTTTCCAAAGTTTCACGACATAACTGTTCTTCGTAGCTTTCCCCTTTGCGAAACTGATGGTGTCCCATTTCCATATTTGGCACTAATTTACCATCCGTAAACAAAGCCGAACCAAAACCAGTTCCCAAGGTAATCACCAATTCTACACCTTGACCAGATATTGCACCTAATCCTTGCATATCCGCATCATTAATTACCCGCACAGGTTTTTTTAACTGACCAGAAAGGGCTGTTGCTAAATCAAACCCAATCCAATTAGAATCAAGGTTGGCGGCAGTTTCAGTCACTCCACAGCGCACCACACCAGGAAAACCTACTGACACCCGATCAAATTGTCCTTGGGTGGCTGCTAATATGGTAATGGCATTAATCACTACTTCCGGGATGGCAGGTTGGGGAGTCTCTAACCGCACCCGTTCTGTTAAAGGTTTTCCTGTGACATCCAAAACTATAGCCTTAACACCGCTACCACCAATATCCACCGATAGAGTACGAATTGATCCATTATCTTCTACCATTGGGGTTTTTCCCTTTTTGCTGCTTCTTTTGATATTATTAGCCGCTAAATTACAGTTAATACCAGATTTTTCGAGAGTCTTCACAACTTGATCAATCCATCCCACCAGACTCATCTAAATTTGCTACTGTAAGAATATTGCCACAGCATATTTAAAATATATATCCCAGAAAAAATCATGACGGCCTTTGATCCTAAAAGCCTTCGTTCTTATAGCCAAGAAGATGTGCAGCAAATTCTTCAATTAGCGATCGCACGTCAAGCAGACAATACCGACAAGGAATTTTCCTATCAGGAGATATTGGAAATTGCAGCAGAGTTAAAAATATCACCAGAATCGTTAAAAGTAGCAGAAAGTGACTGGATATCCAAACAAAGTGAAGCACAGCAACGCCTAGCTTTCAACCTTTATCGTCAAGGAAAATTTAAAAAACGTCTCGGTAATTATGCAATTATCAATACTTTTTTCATCCTGGCCGATTTGATTGGTGGTGGTGGAATTTCTTGGGCATTGTATATTTTACTATTTAGTGGTTTAGCCATTGGTTTAGATATTTGGAATACCTTACAAATTAAGGGTGAAGAATACGAAATCGCCTTTCAAAAATGGAATCGTAAACATCAAATCAAACAAACCATTAACACAGTTTTAAATAAATGGTTTAAAGGTTTGCAGCTTTAATTTAGGAATTACGCAAAAAACCTCTCAAACTCTTATTTCTCTGTGTCCTCTGCGTCCTCTGCGGTTAGATATTCCATGACTCGTACACAAGCCCTATAATTGATACTCTACACCCAATTTAAACGAATTAACGATCTGCTCAAATAACACAATGATTCTTAGCCAATCTCAACCATATCTAACACCAGAAGCATATTTAGAGTCAGAAAAAACCAGCCAAATTAAACATGAATATATTCAAGGACAAATTTATGCAATGGCTGGTGCGAGTGATGCCCATGTCACAATTACGGCTAACTTAGTTGCCATATTAAGGAATCATATCCGGGGATCTGGATGTCGTCTTTATGTCGCCGATATGAAAGCGAGAATTGAATCTTTGAATATCTATTATTATCCTGATTTAATGGTGACTTGTGATCCTAGAGATGCAAATTTTGATTATTTTAAACGTTATCCCTGTTTAATTATTGAAGTGCTTTCACCTTCTACAGAAGCAATAGACAGAGGTGATAAATTTAGTGATTATCAAGAATTAGAAAGTTTACAAGAATACGTTTTAGTTAGTCAAACCCGTCAGCGTGTAGATTGTTTTCGACGCAATGATCAAGCAAGATGGGAACTTTATAGCTATCGGGGTAATCAAGATTTACAATTAAGCAGTATTAATTTTTCTTGCACCTTGGCTGATGTTTATGAAGATGTTTCTTTTTCAATCAATGAAGTACAAGTAAAATGATTAAAACATCTTAGTCATTGCGACACAAAAGACTTCTTGCAAAAGTCGTGATTTTCAAATTTTTCTCTGCGCCTCTGCGCCTCTGCGTGAGCTTTTCAAGAATATTCTTGGCTACACCAAAGTATTTATGCAAGATGTCCCCTGATTCCTGCTATAAACAGAAGTATCTACCACCCATCCATAACCCATGAGTTACTACATTGCTCCCAGCTTTCTCGACAAACTTGCAGTACATATCACCAAAAACTTTTTAAACATTCCCGGTATTCGAGTTCCCCTAATTTTAGGTATTCATGGACGCAAAGGAGAAGGGAAAACTTTTCAGTGTGAATTAGTCTTCGAGAAAATGGGAATTGAAGTAACTTTAATTTCCGGTGGAGAATTAGAAAGTCCAGACGCAGGAGATCCAGCGCGGTTAATCCGTCTGCGTTATCGGGAAACAGCAGAATTAATCAAAGTCCGTGGCAAAATGTGCGTCTTAATGATTAATGATTTAGATGCAGGTGCGGGACGTTTTGACGAAGGTACTCAATATACCGTAAATACCCAGTTGGTAAACGCCACACTGATGAACATAGCCGACAATCCCACCGATGTACAGTTACCAGGGAGTTATGATTCCAACCCAATTTGTCGTGTACCGATAATTGTTACAGGTAATGATTTTTCCACCTTGTACGCACCATTGATTCGAGATGGAAGGATGGATAAATTTTATTGGCAACCCAACCGTGATGATAAAGTGGGGATTGTGGGGGGAATTTTTGAACCAGATGGACTTTCACCAAGGGAAATAGAAGAGTTAGTTGATACATTTATCAACCAATCCATTGACTTTTTTAGTGCATTGCGATCGCGCATTTACGACGAACAAATCCGCGAATTTGTCCATCAAATTGGATTTGAAAAGATTTCCCAACGGGTAGTAAACAGTTTAGAAGGTTCACCAGTCTTTAAAAAACCAAATTTTAGCCTATCCCATTTAATCGAAGCTGGTAAATTGATGGTAGGTGAACAAAAACGAGTAGAAACATCCCAATTAGTTGATGAATACAATCGACTAAATCGCGGGAGGAATTACCAACCCGTAGCACAAGAACAACAAATATCAGTTACTCAAACCCCAACTAATAAACAAGTACAACCTAATACCCATCTAACCCTAGAAACCCAAGAACAAATCCGACAAATTCTATCTCAAGGCTACACAATCGGGATAGAACACGTTGATGAACGTCGCTTCCGTACAGGTTCTTGGCAAAGCTGCATAAACACCCACATAGATGCTCATTCTGACGCTATATCAACAATGGAATCTTGTTTAGCAGAATATAGTGGTGAATACGTGCGTTTAGTAGGGATTGATCCCAAAGCCAAACGTCGAGTCATAGAAACAATAATTCAGCGTCCCAATAATAAAATGAATTGACAGAATCTATTACAGCAGTTTTCCATTAAACCCACCACAAAAATAATCTGTAATTTATCCTTCATCCGCGTTAATTTGCGTTAATCTGTGTTTAATTCCTTGTAGGGTGCGTCAGACCCGATAATTTAGTACACAACAGATTTTCTCTATCTGACGCACCGGACTAATATATGATTCCAAAAGCTTGAAACTAGGCAATTTATTCAAATACAAACACGAACTTAGGCACGTTGATAAATTCTTTGCCAGATTGTAAAACCTAAAAGCAAAACAATACTGGTAGCGGATACTATTATCACTTCCCAAGTCATACCTTGTATTTTCATTGCCAACAAATTACAAACCAAAGTAATCGACCACAAAGTAAAAGCCGCGTGACGCTGAGAAAGACCCCAAGCCAACAAGCGATGGTGTAGATGGTCTTTACCAGGGGTACTCAGAGGGTTTTTTCCAGCCATGAGTCGGCGCACAAATACTTGAGTAGTATCTAAAACAGGCAACAGTAAAAACAAAACCACAGGAACAAGTCCATAAATTGTATTTTCTTGGAGTTTACCTAAAATACTGGTAGCTGCTAAAACATAACCAAAAAAGTATGCCCCAGCATCGCCCATAATAATACGTGAAGGATGGAAATTGTGGCGTAAAAAGCCCAGTGCTGAACCACCTAAAGCTGCTAAAACCAACGTTGCTGCGGCTCTATGGTCAAATTGGGCAGAAACCCCCAACAAACTCATCGCCGTAATAAAGCTGATTCCTCCCGCCAAACCATCCATACCATCCATCAAATTGATAGCATTAGTAATACCTACTACCCACAGCACAGTTAACGCTATTGATAGTAGTGAGTCAATGGGCGTACCAAAGATCACTTGAATACTAATACCATTAGCAACCAGCAACAAAGCTGTAATAATTTGCGTCCATAAACGGACAGAAGGCGGTAAACTAAATTGATCATCAATAAAGCCGACTAAGACTAAGATCGAACCTCCTAATAAAATTGTCAACACTTGAGCCAAGACGCTTTGGATTTCGATAGGTCTAAGCAGGGTAGCTAATACTAAAGCCGCAATTACGCCGGCGTAGATAGCTAAACCACCAGCATTGGGTAGAGGTTCTCGGTTAAGTCGCCTAGCATTTGGTTGATCTGCCCAACCAACCCGTAAAGCAAATTTGCGTAAAGTTGGCATTAAACGCCAAGTTACAGAGCAAGCTAAAAGAAAAGTGAAAACTACAGCTAACCAGCCGGTGCCGCTAGGGTCAGCAATACCCAGGGATTTAAGGGAGTTTTCTAGATTCATCTCCCACTTCCACCATTACTGCCAGGATTGAAAATAAGCATCAAATGTATATTAATCAATTTTTTTGATTTTGATTAAGATTTTCGATAGATTGGGTACTTAGCACTCTGGACTTGAGAGTGCTAAATTGTGTAAAGGAAGCGTTAGAGAAATAAAACATGACAAAAATTATTGCATTTGACGAGGAATCTCGGCGGGCTTTAGAGAGAGGGATTAACACCCTGGCCGATGCGGTGAAAATCACCTTGGGGCCAAAAGGTCGTAATGTCCTGTTAGAGAAAAAATTTGGTATGCCCCAAATTGTCAACGATGGTATCACTGTTGCCAAGGAAATTGAATTAGAAGATCCCCTAGAAAATACTGGGGCTAGATTAATTCAAGAGGTGGCATCCAAAACTAAAGATGTCGCTGGAGATGGAACCACGACTGCCACAGTTTTAGCACAAGCTTTAATTAAAGAAGGATTAAAAAATGTCGCTGCTGGCACAAATCCTATTGCTTTGAAGCGGGGCATTGATAAAACTGTTGAGGCGTTAGTGGCGGAGATTGCTAAAATTGCTAAACCAGTAGAGGGTAGTGCAATTTCCCAAGTAGCTACTGTTTCCGCTGGGAATGACGAAGAAGTTGGTAAAATGATTGCTGAAGCAATGGCAAAAGTTACCAAAGATGGGGTAATCACCGTTGAAGAATCTAAATCTCTGACCACTGAATTGGAAGTGGTAGAAGGGATGCAGGTTGATCGGGGTTATATTTCTCCCTACTTCATCACCAACAACGATCGCATGACGGTGGAATTTGAAAACGCCCGGATTCTCGTCACCGATAAAAAAATCAGTTCCATTCAGGATTTAGTGCCTATTTTGGAAAAAGTTGCCCGTTCAGGTCAAGCTTTGCTGATAATTGCCGAAGATGTAGAAGGTGATGCCCTAGCAACTTTAGTAGTTAACAAAGCCCGTGGTGTGCTAAATGTTGCCGCTATCAAAGCCCCTGGATTTGGCGATCGCCGCAAAGCTTTACTAGAAGATATTGCCATTATCACTGATGGGCAATTAATTTCTGAAGAACTCGGACTCAGTTTAGATACTGCCACTTTGGAAATGTTGGGAACAGCCCAAAAAATTAACATTGACAAAGAAAACACAACTATTGTTGCCGGTAGTACAACCAAGCCAGAAGTACAAATACGGATTGCCCAAATTCGCAAGCAGTTAGAAGCAACTGATTCTGAATACGATCAGGAAAAACTGCAAGAACGGATTGCTAAATTAGCTGGTGGTGTGGCAGTAATTAAAGTTGGTGCAGCCACAGAAACCGAACTCAAAGACCGTAAACTGCGGATTGAAGACGCACTTAACGCGACTAAAGCGGCTGTTGACGAAGGTATCGTTCCTGGTGGTGGTACAGTCCTGATCCATCTATCTTCTCAAATAGACGCATTTAAAAAGAATCTTGACCCAGAAGAACAAATTGGGGCTGATATCCTGCAAAGAGCCTTAGAAGCACCTTTACGGCAAATCGCAGACAACGCTGGTGTTGAAGGTTCTGTTGTGGTTGCCAGAGTCAAGGAAACTGATTTAAATATCGGCTATAACGCTGCCACTGACGTATTTGAAGACCTAATTGCCGCAGGTATTATCGATCCTGCCAAAGTTGTGCGTTCAGCTTTACAAAACGCCGCTTCTATTGCGGGGATGGTTTTGACCACTGAAGCCATTATCGCTGAGAAGCCTGAGAAAGCTGTTCCTATGCCTCCTGATGGTGGTATGGGCGGCATGGGCGGTATGGGTGGTATGGGCGGCATGGGTGGCATGGGCGGCATGGGCGGTATGGGCGGCATGGGTATGTTCTAATTTCCCCTACCCCATGAATCACTTTTAAACCGATGTAGAGACGTTCCATGGAACGTCTCTACATTATTGATTTTCCTATTCTCTATTTCTACCGGGAAGGGGTTTGTTGAATTAATTTATCCAACTCTTGCTGCATCTGGCTCTTAACTAATTCATAACATTGGTTCACATAAGCGCGATCGCTGGCTGCTTCTTTTCCATAACGGTCAAACACAATCGGGGGACAAACTCTTGTGTAGATTGGCACTGGCAAGGGTATATTAGGCAGGGGTCCAATGGCTAAACCCCAAGGTAGTCCCAGATAAACGGGAAAAACTAGGGGATCAACCCCAAACAGCCAAGGCATCCCCCATTTATGGAGTTGTTGGGCAATTTTGTATAAATCAGCTAGGACAATTAAAGTATCATGAGATCCCCAGGAAATGGCCGGAACTATTGGCACATTTGCCCGTAATGCCAGTTTAATAAACCCCCGGCGTTCAGCAAAGTATATTTGGTTACGCATGGCATGGGGTCGAAACACATCTTCAGCGCCACCGGGATAAACTAAAACACTAGCACCAGATTGAAAAGCTGCGTAAGCCATTTTAGGATGAGCCATCACAGCCCCAGCTTTCATCGCCATTTCCGCTATTGGGGGGAAAATTTCCCAAACTTTGGGGTGCATTAAACCATAAATTGGTCTTTCTGCACCAAAGCGACGCACCCAGTCGTACACCATCATTGATGTATCGGGAGAAGCGAGTCCCCCATTATGAGAACCGACACAGAGAATTTTACCATCAGGGATATTTTCCCAGCCGCTAGTTTGGACTCGAAAATAGTATTGGTATAAAAAGCCCAATACAGGCATTAGAGATTCGAGGAACTTGGGATCTCGCTCTGCCAAAGACCACCCTGGTTTTGTGTTTTGGAGATGTTGGATTTTTAACATCGAGGCATTCTATCAGGATTGACAAGGATGAAACAATCCGTTTTTGTGCGGTTTGAAAACATACCTATTATAATTTTGCAATCTTTTTGTCTAATAAGTAGTCGGACAAAATTAAATTATTTAATCAGGGAGTAGATTCAGATATTATTTCTGATAACAATATGGTTACACTAGGCAAGCGATCGCCAAATTGAATAATACTGCTACAATATGTATCATAAAACCAAGCCCCTTTATAGTAACTCAAGTTGCTAGTTATTAATTTTTTGGATATTTTGTCGTCTGTAGTAGTGTGTAGGGTGCGTCAGACAGAACAATTTAGGCTAAAATCGCTAATTTTAACTTTCTGACGCACCTTATTTGATCTAACTAGCAACTTACGTTAGTTATTAATTTTTTGGATATTTTGTCGTCTGTAGGGTGCGTCAGACAGAGTAATTTAGGCGAAAATCACTAATTTTAGGAATTTCTTGGTAATTAAAATTGCTGATTAAATATGTTGAATATAATTAAAGCCCCCAGGTTATTTTACCGTAGGAGCTAAAATTTATGTGTTCCCCGCAACGCCGTTTTACCTAAGTTTATGACCTGGTTTAACCAGGGGGGAACTGATCTTCCTTGTTTAAAGTTTCCGGGTACACGCCCGGTTTACTGCCACAAGAACTTGTTAGTTCCCTTTTTCTTAAAGACATAGATCAAAAAACTTGGGGGCAGTCACCAACGTCGTAGTGGAACTAAAACTAATTATAGCTTTGAAAAATGGGTTGTGTATTGAAAATCAAAATTTTCCTAGAAATCTTAGCTGTGGGTATACCAGATAGACTCAATGGTCTGAATCAGAGTGTTTACTGCGTCTTGGTTTGGCTGTTCTAGCAAGACGGTAATATGTCCTAACTTTCTCCCTATACGAGATTCTGATTTACCGTACCAGTGAAGATGAGAGTGGGGTATTTCTCCTAGTTGTTGACGCTGGTTTTGGTAGTCGCTGTGAGAATTTTGGTATCCCAACAGGTTGACCATGACTGCACCAGAACAATGTAAGATAGGGTTAACTAACGGTAAACCACAAACGGCTCTAAGGTGTTGCTCAAATTGGGAAACTTCACAAGCGTCTAGGGAGAAGTGTCCAGAGTTGTGGGTGCGGGGTGCAATTTCGTTAACTAAAATTTTACCGTTGCCTGTGAGAAATAGTTCAATGCCAAATATCCCCACAGCTTGTAGACTATTTAATAGTGTATGAGCGATCGCTCTAATTTCTGCTTCTTGTTCTGCTGTAATTTCCGCCGGTGCAATGACTCTCCTACATACCTGTTGTTCTTGTTGGGTTTCTACAACCGGATAGGTGAGGATTTCCCCATTGACAGATCGCGCTGCAATGATGGCTAATTCTTTGGTAAAGGGGATAAATTCTTCTACTAAAAACGCCGTCTGACTTTGATTTACAATTTTTAATAAAGTTGCTAAATCTTGAATTACATAAGTTCCCTGACCATCATAACCATGTCTTCTGGCTTTGAGAACCACAGGAAAACCCAAATATTCTATTTTTGATCTATCTTCTGGTTGTTCTAAAGCAAAAAATTTGGGAACAGGTAATCCTAAATTTTGTAAATAACAACGTTGATGATATTTATCTAAAAGCGGGGCTAAAGCTGCTAATCTGGGACGAAAACACACACCCTGATTTTCTAGCAGGGAT
The DNA here is from genome assembly GCF_034932285.1 of Cronbergia sp. UHCC 0137. Classification (NCBI taxonomy): domain Bacteria; kingdom Bacillati; phylum Cyanobacteriota; class Cyanophyceae; order Nostocales; family Nostocaceae; genus Cronbergia; species Cronbergia sp. UHCC 0137. The sequence goes on along the minus strand of NZ_JAYGHC010000051.1, from coordinate 13,322 downwards.
AAAGCATCAAGATCAACAAATTCATTTTCAAAGGTGATGATATCGCATTTTTGAGCTAAAATTCCCGTAGCCACAGCATCATCAACGGCTGCAAATACGGTTTCCTGGGCAATAGACACAGCCGGATCATCTTTGTGAGGAGTTTGGATGATTAGTTCTACTCCTAGCTTTTTTGCTGCATCACCCATCATCCAAGCAAGTTGTCCACCGCCAATTATACCTACACGCTTCATCGACATCCCAAAGAATCACGAGTTTGAACACCTGTTTGGGAATTTACACCCTTGGCTTTTTCACATAGCTCTTTCACTTGCGCTCTATCCAAAATTGCATCTGTGAAATCTGCACCTTCGATATTAACATCTTTGAAGATGGAACGGAGTAAAAGGGCTTCTAAAAAAACGGCATCGGTTAAATCTGCCCCATCCAATTTTACCTGATCAACCATGGCATTGGTTAAATCTGCTCCATGTAAATTGGCTTTAGTCATCACTGAAGCACTTAATACTGCTCCCCGCAAATCAGCACCAGTAAAGTTAGCCAGTTCTAGATTAGCGTTAGAAAACTCTGCCGCTTGTAAACTTTGTCCCGAAAAGTCATGTCTTCCTAACTCTGCATTGCTAAATGATAGGGGATGAGTCCAGTCTGCTAGGGCAGGATTGGCCATGCACCAGACAATTATAGCTAAAAATAACCCTAACCCCTGCCGCCAAAACATCATACACTAACCAATTTTGTGTTAATTCTCCTTATTCTAGAACTTTTTTAGCTTAAACAAACTGCTTGAAGAAAATATTTATAGCAGGAGTCAGACCCTGTTGTGAAAACTTACGCAAAATATTTCTCAAAACCTCATTTCTCTGTGAACTCTGTGCCTCTGTGGTTTGTTCTTCAGTGACTTGTGCGCTGCGGAAGCCTCGCAATGAAGAAAATCGTGGGTAAGTTTTATATATCCTTCTTCATGACTCCTGATAACATAATAACGGTTGGATATTTTTTTAAAACTTGATATATTCAAGCTGATTCTTTAACCTAAGATAAATTTATGAAAATACTGGTACTCAATGCTGGTTCTAGTAGCCAAAAGAGTTGTTTGTATGAAATTACCAATGACACTCTACCCATGAAAGCACCCCAACCTATTTGGCAAGGGGAAGTTAACTGGACTGAGGATCGGGATTCAGGAGCAATAAAAGTTAAAACTGCTACAGGTGAAACCTTAGAAGAAATCATTTCTGGGTATTCCCGACAGGCCAACGTCATTTATATGCTGGATGCCCTTACCCATGGTGCAACCAAAGTAATTGATTATTTATCAGAAATAGACGTGGTAGGACATCGGGTGGTGCATGGTGGTCAAGATTACCAAAAACCTGTAATAATTACTCAGGAAGTCAAAGAGGCGATCGCTCTCTTGTCTAACCTTGCTCCATCCCATAATCCACTAGCTTTGGCCGGCATAGAAACCATCGAACAAACTTTAGGAGATGTTACCCAAGTAGCAGTTTTTGATACTGGATTTCATCGCACCATACCTGATTCCGCAGCTATCTATCCCGTCCCTTACGAATGGGTAAAAAAAGGTATCCGTCGTTATGGTTTTCATGGCATTAGTCATCAATACTGTTCTACCCGTGCAGCCCAAATTCTCGGTCGAGATTTATCATCCCTACGTTTAATTACCTGTCACTTGGGTAATGGTTGTTCTTTAGCGGCAATTAAACATGGTCGGAGTGTTGATACAACCATGGGATTTACCCCTCTAGAGGGCTTGATGATGGGTAGTCGTAGTGGGTCTATTGATCCGGGAATTTTGATTTATTTATTGCGTCAATCTGATTATACTCCTGAACAGTTAGACCATATTTTAAATCAAGCTTCAGGATTACGGGGAGTTTCTGGTGTATCAAGCGATTTACGGGAGATCATCAAAGCCATTGATCAAGGTAATCAACGCGCTCAACTGGCCTGGGATATGTACGTGCATCGTTTACAGACTGGTATCGGTGCAATGCTGGGTAATTTGGGGGGATTAGACGCATTAGTTTTTACAGCAGGAGTGGGTGAAAAATCGGCGGCAATCCGTCAAGCTGCTTGTGAATCTTGGGAATTTTTGGGATTAAAAATTGATCCTGAAAAAAATCATCAGTCAGCGATTGACGTGGATATTGCTACAGAAGATTCAACAATTCGGGTATTAGTAATTGGCACTCAGGAAGATTGGGCGATCGCACAACAATGTTGGCAAATTCTTAATAGTCTATAATTTACAGTAATAAGATTAAATCTCAATTTTGTGGAGTATAATAATTATGCTTTTCTCACGCCAGTCCCTGGTTACACCTTTGGTATTTTGTTTTTGCATTTTAGTAGTTAGTTTAATTCAAAAACCACGATTAAAAGAACTACTAATTAGCCAGCAAGATATCCCTTTAGAAACCCTAGAAAAAAATATCAAAGCCGAGAATCTGCGTCTTGATTTACTCAAAAAAATGCCTACCTTTGGTTTTGATAACTTTGTTGCTAGTTGGGAATATCTCAATTTTTTGCAATATTTTGGTGATAACGAAGCTAGGGATAAAACGAGTTATAGCCTTAGTCCAGAATATTTTGAAGTTATCCTCAAACATGATCCGCGATTTTTAGCAGCGTACTTAGGTCTTTCTACTAGCACCTCTTTATATGCAGGAATGCCAGAAAGGTCTATTACATTAATGGATAATGGATTAAAGTCCTTAACTCCCTTTGTCCCCAAAAATTCGTATTATGTATGGCGTTATAAAGGAACTGATGAATTATTGTTTTTAGGTGATACTAAAGCAGCCAAAGAATCCTTTACCCAAGCAGCAAATTGGGCAAATAATTATCCAGACGAAGAAAGTAAATTTGCAGCCTTAGTTTCACAAAGAACCGCCGAGTTTCTAGAAAGAAATCCTGACAGTAAATTTGCCCGAATCTCAACTTGGTCAATGGTTCTAGGAAATAAAATTGATGAAAAAACCCGTAAAAGAGCAATTAGAGAAATTGAAATGTTAGGAGGACAAGTAATAGTTAATCCTGACGGTTCTCAAAGAATTGTATTTCCTCAAAAAGATTAATCACAAATTTTACAATTACAGTTTTAGAACTTACGCATTTCTCTGTGAACTCTGTGCCTCTGTGGTTCGTATAATCCATTTAATCCGTGATATGTATTGGTATAATGGCAAATTAATAAAATCCCAAACCTTAGAATTAGACATTTATGAACCAGGCTTACTCTATGGTGCAACAATTTTTACAACCCTGCGAATTTATAATAATTCCCTTGATAGCAATTTAACCAACTGGCAAGCCCATAGCGATCGCCTCCAGCATAGTATCCAAACCTTTAATTGGCAACAACCAGATTGGAACAGTGTTTATCAAGGTGCAAAAACCCTCTCAACCCACTTCCCTGTCCTCAGAATTACCATTTTCCCCGACGGTAGAGAATGGATTATTGGCAGATTTTTACCAGAAAATTTAGCAGAAATACAAAAACATGGTATAATAGCTGCCTTAACAAAACCAGAATTAGCCCGTTCCCTCCCCAGTCATAAAACCGGAAATTATCTCAGTCCTTGGTTAGCTAAAAACAGCGTCAAAACTCAGAAAGCCGAAGAAGCCATATTAGTAGATACAGCCGGAAATTGGCTAGAAACCAGCACAGGCAACCTTTGGGGGTACAAGGATGGCCACTGGTGGACACCACCCCTAGATACAGGAATTTTACCCGGAATAGGGCGATCGCAACTGATAAAACAACTACAAAACGTGATCCAAGAACCTTGGACTCCAGAAATAGCCCAAGAATTTGAAGCGATCGCTTACACTAATAGTGTGATGGAAATTATTCCTATCCACACCGTCCAGCAACCCACAGGTTTGCTAAAATATAATCCCTACCATCCTAGTTTTTTCCAACTAAGACGGTTTTTTCTAACATAAAAAAGAGTATATAATAAACTAAAAGCTATGAAATACTGGACTAAATCATGGTTAACCAACTTTTAATCAATGATATTGATAATTGTGATGTACCAGATATCAACCTGCTAGTCACCGAAGATGATACACCCGTGGATAATCTCGCATCTGAAAAACAACAACGTCTTTTAGTCGGTTCTCTTTACAGTTCTTTAAAAAATCAGATTTTTTTGGCAGCAGCTAATGTTGGTATTTATCATATTTATGGTGAATCTGCCATTGTTCCTGATATTTTTGTTAGTTTTGATGTTCAAGTTCCTGAAAATTGGTGGGAAAAACAAAATCGTTGTTACCTAGTTTGGAAATTTGGTAAATCACCGGAAGTTGTAATTGAAATTGTCTCCAATCGAAAGGGTGAAGAATTAGGAGAAAAACTAAAAACTTATGAACAAATGAAGGTATTTTACTATATTGTCTATGACCCAAATCAACAATTAGGAGAACAGGTTTTAAGAATTTACACTCTCAAGGCTAGAGGTTATGTAGAAACTAAAAACAATTGGTTAGATGATATTGGTTTGGGTGTAACGTTGTGGACAGGAGAATTTGAAGGTAGACATGATTCTTGGTTACGTTGGTGTAATAAAGATGGTAATGTTTTACCTACTGGTGATGAACGCGCTCTATTACTAGCGGAAAAATTAAAGGCTTTGGGTGTAGACCCCGATAGTATTTAAAGTATTCAACTGAGAAGAAGTTTACTTTATAATCTTTTGTTTAAATAACAAACAATATATTGACAGTATTCACTATATTTACCCTCTGCGTCCTTGCTATTAAATTCATTTAATTTCTTAGCGATAGCTTCTTTTGTCCAAGTTTTGTTAGCAAATTTTCGCTTTAAGGCATCAATTACGGCATTTAAAGCCGTTGTCCGATTATCTTTGAGAGTTTCAAGGTTAAGATTTAAAATTTCATTGAGTTCATAATTTATAGTTTCATCATCAGACAATATTTTTCCTGTTGAACTATATTTAATGTAAATTTCACAGCTTTTAGAATCCGCAGGATTAATAGTAATTTCTTCATCACCTTTCCTGGGATTGCAATGCTGATTAGTTTTTCGATTCCCTCGATTACCTGAACAAGAAGCCAATAAATTTTTATAATCTATTTGTAGTTCTGGATACTTGTTAATAGACATTGGTTTCCAATGTTCAATTTCCATGTTTTCTTCAGATATTCGTCGCATACAATAACAGCAAATATATCCTTGTTCAATTAATAATGCTTTTTTTAAGGGTTCTTTTGGACTATAATTTTCATAGCTTGCTTGATCTGTTTGGCGATGTTTTAGAAGACATAGAGGTTCTGTTCCTTTGATAATCTGTTTCATTCCACCCTGCTTAAAAAATCAATAATTGTACGACCTCTGACTAACTCTGGATCATTATTTCCTAATAATTCAGATAGTTTTTTTAGTTCTAATTTAGCACCATCTAAATTGTCATTATCTATCATATCAAAGCACCTGTCTAGTCTTTCTTGCATTTTTACAGGTCTTTTTTCTACACCCATAACTTCAGAAAGAATTGAGTTACTATCTCTTCCAAAAGTGTGGGGTGTGATTTCTACAATTTTTGAGTCTTCTAAAATAAATACATTTTCTTTATTAACTCCACTCAAAACTTGAGGAGAATGAGTTGTAACGATAAATTGACAGTTTGGAAATGTTCTTCTAAAACTTGGAATTACAATTCTTTGCCATTGAGGATGTAAATGTAAATCTATTTCATCAATTAAGATTATTCCTGTTCCTTCTTCTAGCAATTCTAAAGGGTTAGTAATACTAGGATTTAATATTGCTAATCGTCGTGCAATGTCAACTACTATCATTAGTAAGGTTTTTTCACCATCAGAAAGTTGATCTAGTTTAAAGTCTTTTCCATTCTTTTTAATCACTAATGAAGGTTTATTTAACCGGCGAATACCACCTTCTCGATTAGAACTAATACGAATTATGCGTAAATCCGAAAACCTGGTATTAGGAAATCCTTCTAAAAATGTTTCTAATGCTTTTCTGATAATTTCTAAATTAGTATTCCTAAAGTTACTATTTTCTCTTAATCTAACTTCGTTTTCATATTCTTCTTCTTGTTTAAACCAATATGAAAAATCGCTAAAATCATTTATGCTGTCATTAAAAGTTTCTTTATAACCATCAAGTCGAGTATTTGTATACATACTTTGTCTTTCTTCTTCACTCATATCTTTTACGGCTGAAGATTTGATGAATATTCGGTTTGTTTTATAAAAAACTATAATTGGTAAACTAAAATCATTTTGTATGAAATTATCATCAACGAATGGATTAATTCTATCATCATCAATTTTATTCATTCTTAAATATATTTCTAAAGCATAATCATCAATATCTCTTTTGACATTGGTTTGTCTTAATTTTCGCTCTCTATCTATACCAATATTCCAGGCAAGCAATTTACCTGTATCAGTTTTAACAGTAGTAGTTATAAAAGCTCTATTGGAATTGATATTAATATCGTCATTTTTTAAATGAAATTCATGACCTGTTCTTAATTTAGATACAAATTCATTTAAAAGTATAGCAATACTGTCTAAAACAGATGATTTACCTGAACCATTGTCTCCGATAAATACAGCCAAATCAGGAGGAACTTTCAATTTAAGTTCTTGGAAACCACGAAAGTTTTGTAAATGTAATTCTTCAATACGCATATAGCATTTTCTAGTCTAATGAAGTACAAACTTATCTGCGTTTATCTGCGTCCATCTGCGTTTAATTATTACTGCTTATACCTCACTTGAATGGAAATTGCTATATTTATTTTAAGCTCCTAACCAGTCAAAAAGGGGGGGAACTATAGCATTTTACCCGGAATAGAGCGATTCCTGCGGAGCGCTTGCGCGATCGCCTCCGCCCTCCCAACCACAAATAACCAGAAATAGCCCAAGAATTTGAAGCGATCGCTTACACTAATAGTGTGGCGGAAATTATTCCCATCCACACCGTCCAGCAACCCACAGGTTCGCTACAATATAATCCCTACCATCCTAGTTTTTCTCAACTGAGGCGGTTTTTTCTACCATGACAACAAGTTAATTTTGGTATATCTTAAAATAAGTTAACATAATTCTCATAATACCACCTCTCATAGTTTGAAATCCACGTGGTGGGTTTTATCTGTGTAGTTGCGGTTTTTAACCGCCGACTAACCCCTGTCCAAGAGAGACAGTATACAAACGCACAAAAGATCCAGGAGGATTGACCTCAGTGAATAAAAGATGGAGAAATACAGGGCTTTACGCGCTGTTGTTTATTGTTGTCATTGCACTAGGGACAGCATTTTTTGACAAACAACCTCAAACCAGAGAAACCTGGAGATATAGTGAATTTATTCAAGAAGTTGAAAAAGGTGGAGTTGAAAGAGTTAGTTTGAGTGCAGACCGGTCTACAGCACTGGTAACACCCAAATACGACCCCAACAAAAAGATCGTCACCCTAGTCAACGACCCAGACTTAATCAATACTTTGACAGCTAAAGGAGTAGATATTGCTGTATTACCTCAAACCGACGAAGGATTTTGGTTTAAGGCACTCAGCAGCTTATTTTTCCCTGTATTGCTTCTAGTTGGTTTATTTTTCTTGTTACGTCGCGCTCAAAGTGGACCCGGTAGCCAAGCCATGAACTTTGGCAAATCTAAAGCCAGAGTGCAAATGGAACCCCAAACCCAAGTAACCTTTGGTGATGTTGCGGGTATTGACCAAGCCAAATTGGAATTAAACGAAGTTGTAGACTTTCTTAAAAACGCCGATCGCTTTACCGCCGTTGGTGCAAAAATTCCTAAAGGTGTACTATTAGTTGGACCTCCTGGAACAGGTAAAACCCTCCTCGCTCGTGCAGTAGCTGGAGAAGCCGGCGTACCCTTCTTTTCTATCTCCGGTTCTGAATTTGTAGAAATGTTCGTTGGTGTGGGTGCTTCCCGTGTCCGCGACCTATTTGAACAAGCTAAAACCAACGCCCCCTGTATCGTCTTTATTGATGAAATTGACGCAGTAGGTCGTCAACGGGGTGCTGGTTTAGGTGGTGGTAACGACGAACGGGAACAAACCCTCAACCAGTTACTCACCGAAATGGATGGTTTTGAAGGTAACACAGGCATCATTATTATTGCCGCTACCAACCGTCCAGACGTACTAGACGCGGCTTTATTGCGTCCCGGTCGTTTTGACCGTCAAGTAGTGGTAGACCGTCCCGACTACGCCGGTAGAAGCGAAATTCTCAAAGTTCACGCACGGGGTAAAACCTTATCGAAAGATGTGGATTTGGATAAAATCGCTCGTCGTACCCCTGGTTTCACCGGTGCAGATTTATCTAACTTGCTAAACGAAGCCGCAATTTTAGCAGCACGTCGGAATTTAACTGAAATTTCAATGGATGAAATCAACGACGCTATTGACCGGGTGTTAGCAGGTCCAGAGAAGAAAGACAGGGTAATGAGCGAAAAGCGCAAAACCTTGGTAGCCTATCACGAAGCTGGTCACGCTTTAGTTGGTGCTTTAATGCCTGACTATGATCCTGTACAGAAGATTAGCATTATTCCCCGTGGTCGTGCAGGTGGTTTGACTTGGTTCACCCCCAGCGAAGACCGTATGGACACCGGTTTATATAGCCGTGCTTATCTAGAAAATCAGATGGCCGTGGCTTTAGGTGGTCGTTTAGCTGAAGAGATTATCTTTGGTGAAGAAGAAGTTACCACAGGTGCTTCCAACGATTTACAACAAGTCGCACGGGTAGCTAGACAAATGATAACTCGCTTTGGCATGAGCGATCGCTTGGGTCCAGTTGCTTTGGGTCGTCAACAAGGCAATATGTTCCTCGGTCGGGATATCATGTCTGAACGTGACTTCTCAGAAGAAACCGCCGCAGCCATTGATGAAGAAGTCCGTAAATTAGTCGATGCCGCTTATATTCGTGCAAAAGAAGTATTGGTCAACAACCGTCAAGTTTTAGATCAAATCGCTCAAATGTTAGTGGAAAAAGAAACCGTAGACGCTGATGAATTGCAAGAAATTCTCGGCAATAATGATGTGAAAACTGCCGCTTTTGCATAGTAGTTAATCACTTTTTAAGATTGGGGTATTTCTGAATTTTCTAGAAGTACCTCAATTTTTTTATTTTATCTAGGACTTACGCACTGTACAAAATGTAGATGATATGTAGGGTTTGCTAAATAAACCAAAAA
>NZ_JAYGHC010000051.1:0-3964 GCF_034932285.1 Cronbergia sp. UHCC 0137 | reverse complement strand
TCCTGAATCCTGACTTCTGACTCCTAGCCCTAACGAAAAGACTTTTATGCCTTACGGCACGCTACGCGAACAGCAACCCCTAATTATTTTTGCTATTTTAAACATGAAAATGTAATATAGTTCCAAAATAAATTAACCTAACTGACAACTCATGGATTCTTTATCTATTCATTCCCTGCTTGAAGACCTGAAAAGTTCTGATGCTATAGTCCGTCAGCAAGCGACAAGAAGAATTTGGCAGATTTGGTTTCAGCAAAAAGGAATATATGGGCTAGAAAAAATTGATTATAGTCAAAAATTACTAGATGCGGGAGAAATCTCCACAGCAGAACAACTACTCTCCCAACTTATAGAAGAACAACCAGACTTTTCCGAAGCTTGGAATCGACGTGCTTTTCTCTACTACAGTACAGGCAATTATGAAAGATCACTAGCTGACTGTCAGATGGTGATTAAATTAAATCCTGTTCATTTTGGCGCATTACATGGCATGGGTTTATGCTATGCCGCACTAGGAAAATATCGTCAAGCAATCCAATCCTTTCAAAACGCCTTAGCAATTCAGCCTTACTCACTCTTGAATCAAAAATTGATCCTTGAATGTACACTTAAACTTACTTAAAAGACACCCAAACTCAATTTAACTCCTTTCCTGTGGTGTCCTGAGAACCGACTGTAGTGATGATTGGTTCACAGGATGTCCCCGGACGTACATTAATATTTTACAATTATATCAAATGGTAAAGCGATTGCTGTCTTAACTCCATAACCAAATAGCGATCGCATTTCATTCTACCTAGATCAAAGAGCTATACCTTCGGTAAACTACCCCTAACGCACTTCCATTATCTTAAAATAAGCTTCTAAATTGTTAAAGGTTTACCACTCAGCGCTTGCGCTATCGCTCTCCTACCCCCCTGAACGGTTACCATTCCTCTGCGGTTAGTTAATCCAGATAATTTATGTTTTGGAAGCCCCTTAGATTAATTCAGGTGCGTCAGAACTTGAAAATTAGTGATTTTAGTCTAAATTATTCCATTTGACACACCCTACTCAATGCTCAATTTATCAGGGGAAAGTCATTCTAACTTGATACTTCAGACATTTCAATCACACGGCCTTCATAGTCTTTAACCAAGAAACTTAAAGGTTTATGATTGCGAATTTTCAGTTTTAAACCCCGTGTTTCAACTCGCATTAAAATCAAATCTAAACATTCTCTGTCAAAACAGACATGACGCTGTTGATTTTTATTGCCCAAACTTGCACCTGTAATGACGTGTAACTGGCAATTTTTCTTCAACTGATACCACATCCCATCATTGACATGATTCATGGCTTTGTTAGACCAACTGGGACTGGTGGACATATAAAGGGGATCAATCCCTGTCGCGCCTATGGTTTGCTCGTAGTTGTAATAATAGTGTAAGGGTACTTCTGCTGCGGGCAAATCTAACAACCCTTCATACAACTGTCGCGCAATCTCTAAATCAGACACCATGAGAGTATAAACCTTGGGGGCGCTGGTGAGAAACATCCACATAGCGCCAGCATAGGCCGCCAACAGCATGATCATAATCCCTTGGGTGGAGAATAGGCTATCCAAGGGTAGGGAGGGCAAAAAAGAGCCTAAAGTAAGGGGACTAGGTAGGAAGGGCATCAAATTAGCTGCTATAACCATGAATAAAACAAATATTGTATAAGTGAACAGCTTTTAGTATTGTCAATCAAGACTAACTCAAAGTCTTTTTTCTAGTCTATCAATAGTCCATTAGTCTGAACTCTCAGTTTTAAACTAAGCGACTTGAGGATATATCATCGGGTTAACTCTAAGATAACCATGCTCTAGTATATTTTAACAATTGTTTACCAACAAGCTTGTGCAAATCCCTCACTTTCCCGAAGCTAATCACCCTTTAGTTAAGTCGCTGTTTCATCACAGCGATCAGGAACTACTGAACTTATTTCAGCGATATCCAGACGATGGTAGGTATTTTACGGTGATATTTTGCCGTTATAGTCCTATAGTCTACACCTTGATTCGCCATTCAGCGCGATCGCCAGTCCAAGCCGATTATCTTTTTGCTCTCACTTGGCGACATATCTATTATCAACTGGGCGGTCTGGATTTAAACAACCCCAAAATAGCACAGGAAGCTTTAACCCTGCAAAACTGGTTAATCAACATTACAGCCATTTCGATTAACGAAATTGAACTTCCTCCTACGGAAGCTATTCATTATTCTCTCACCGCTACTTCCCCGCCGTTATGGTGTTATGTAGAATTGGCTTTAGATCAATTATCACCTTTATTGCGGTTAATTGTCTTGATGGCGCAAACATTCCACTGGAGTGAAACCAGAATTGCAGCCTATCTCCAAGCTGAGGGAGAAAATATTTCACCAACGGAGGTAGCAAGTTTTCTCCAAGAAGGTTATCGTATACTAGAAGACAAATTACCTGCGGATATTCGCGCGATTTACTTAGGTGAGGATTTCGCCGAGTCGTAGGTTAAGGGTAAATGCGAATATGCTTTGTCTTAGACCTTTTAATTAAAGTGAAAATTTCAGGGGGTAGGTGTGATGAAACAGAAGCATTTTTCAAAATATACCATGCTGGTTTTAGTGCAAGTTGGGTTGGTGTTTAGTTGTTTACTGATGCCAAAAACAGTAAATGCCATTGATATTACAAAACAACTCCAGCGTCCTTTAAATAATACTGCTAACCGACCATTAAGAGAAGAAGCAGATAGATTGTTACGGCTAGGTGAGCAACAATATAATTCTGGATTCTTTGATAAAACACTGAGCTCAGGATTGCAAGCCTTAGAGATTTATCATTCAATTGGTGATCTCAAAGCCCAGGGGTTAACCTATGATTTATTAGCCAGCACTTATATTGAATTAGGGGATATTAAAAATGCTGAAAATGCCTTACGTCGAAGAATAGCGATCGCTCTTGACAATCAAGATATTCAAACCCAAATTTTCGCCCTCAATAATCTTGGTACTTTTTTGCTGCAAACAGGAGAAACTAAAGCTGCTGGGAAAGTTGTTACAGATGCCTTAGCAATTGCTCGCAAAGTCGAAAACATCGAAGGACAAGGACTTTCATTAAGCAATCTCGGTCTAGTAGCTACTAGATTAGGTGATTATCCCCAAGCAATTAAATTATCGGAAACTGCCTTAATTTTTCGCCGTCAAATTGGTAATGTAAGCGGAGAAATTAACACTCTTAATAATTTAGGAGATGCCTATTTAGCCATAGGTGACTATCAAAATACAATTGGGGCGTATGGTATAGCCATGCGATTAGCTAAACTCAATTTTGATCGTCCTAATCAATTAAGAGCAATTGACGGTTTAGTAAATGCCCATAGTGCCGTAAATCGCTATGAAAGAGTCACAGAATTATTACAACAGCGTCTCCAAATAGCCAATTTTTTAAAGAGTCCTCCCGAACAATTAAAATCTCTTGCTTCCTATGGTAGATTTTATGAGCGACTAGGCAAATATCAACAAGCACGAAACTTTTATCTCAAAGCAGTTTCACTAGCTAAAGAAATACAAGACAATAAACAAGAAGTACAACTGTTGAATAGTTTAAATAATTTACAGGGAAGGTAATCTTCTATATTTAGTGTAGGGTGGGCAATGCCCACCGCATCAGAGTTTTGATTGATTTACTTTTTTGAGGGGGGATAAAGTTATGCAAATGTAGGATTAAGGTACCCGATAAACTAGGGAAACAACTTTTAGAAATGCCTAATATGCAGTTATTTATTCAAAACGCTGTTAAGAAAATGTTGTTAGAAGAGCAACAAAAACATTCACCTCAATTGTTATAGCGGTATGCACTTGGGTGAGATACATCATAAGCCCCCTCCTCGCTTGCGGGGAGGGGGTTGGGGGTGGGGTTCTTGTATTTGACTTAACCGAGAACCGCTATAATTAATCTATTTAAT
>NZ_JAYGHC010000050.1:0-36191 GCF_034932285.1 Cronbergia sp. UHCC 0137 | reverse complement strand
CCTGAATCAATTAGGGTCATGGGTGGAGTATGATTTATTTTTCACCCATCCTCAACACCTACGGGATTTGCTCAGGATCTGTACCTAGAGCTTTCTGGTATGCTGCTAGTTTTTCTTGTTGCTTTCTTTCCTGAATTGCTATACCTTGGGCGATCGCTTCTGTTTGTTTTTTGGCTAAATTTAACTATTCAAATAAAATACCATACCTTCACGGGCTACCAATGCGTCAGGAAAGGCAGTATTAACTTCGTCTTGAATTTTATCCAGAAAATCATCGTGATCATCTGGGTGGTGGTGAGTAATGACTAACTTTTTGACACTACCACGATGAGCTAAATCCACCGCAATTTTCCAGAGTAATTCCGCAGATTCATGATTATAAGATGTTGGGGGATTATAAGTAGCATTGGCAATTAGCAAATCAACATCTTGAATAAGTTTTAAAGTTTCCCTTTCCTCATCTAGATCAAGGTTGTCGTGCAAATCTGTAGTGTAAGCAACACTATATTCCTGCCAATCTATTCTATAGCCCACTGAACGCTGATTTTTATTAATTAATGCTGTTGTAATTTTGATATCATTTAACTCTACTATCTTACCTGGAGTTAAATTACAAAACTCCATCTGTGACTTCATTCTCTGCAAAGGGTAAGGAAAGTAAGGCTGGAGCATTTGATCGCATAAATATTGCTTGATTGATGCACCATTAGAAGCAGATATACCGTAGATATAAAAACTATTTTCTGGACTAAAGGCTGGAGCAAAAAAGGGAAATCCTTGGATGCGATTAGATTGGGAATTGGTAAAAAATAAATTGGCTGTGAGAGGCTGTTGTTGTTGGTAGGTTTTCCCTAAAACACGTAACCCAGTACCTCCATCAAAAATCAACCGTTGTCCAGCTACATACATTTCTACACAGGCAGTATTACCGCCATAGCGGGTAGTGCTACTGCTTGGAGTCGGAATTAAACCACGCACACCCCAAAATCTGACTAAAAAATCCCCATTTATATTACCGAGTGTGGGATTTAGTTCTTCTGTAATATAAATTTGTGAATCAGACAACTCAATATTTAGCATTTTTCTTGGAATTAGAGCGTACTGAGTAGCTCATCGTAGTGTCTCACTTCTAACAACCGATTGTTTTCATCCACGATGACAACTGTAGGCGAGTAATGCTTTAGCTCCTCTATATTAAACTGCCCATAGGTCATGATGATCAAGCGATCGCCAACAATTCCTAACCTTGCTGCTGCACCATTTAACTCAATTACCCCTGAATTGGCTGGAGCAGGGATAGCATAAGTAACAAAACGTTGTCCATTAGCATTATTTACTACTTGTACTTGTTCATAGGGTAAAATTCCGGCTTTTTCCAAAAGAATCTTATCTATACTTATACTACCCACATAGTTGATATTTGCTCCTGTGAGAGTACAGTTGTGAATTTTCGCTAAAAGGAGAGTACGCTGCATTTGGTTTTGAGTGTTTTCGCCATCAGCGATAGTTTTTTAAGTAAAAATTAGCAAGGCTAATGTCGCTAAAGGGAAATTTTAAGATCAGATTTTTTATTATAACTTTATTTTGGTGCTGGTTGGTTGAAAAATTACAGGGGAAAGGTTCAAAAGGATAATACAGCAGATTGCAGATCAATGAGGTACAGAATTTAAATTAAAACCTATACACAAAGCTCCTGCTGTATCCTATTTCCTGTTCCCCATTTTTTCATCTATGCTTTAGCAGCTTTGATGAACTTTTCAACCAAGGGTATAACCTTGTCTACATCCTGCCAACCAAGGATTTGTGTCACCTTTTTTTCCAAATTTTTGTAACTACGGAAAAATTCGGCAATTTCTTCCAATCTGTGGGGTGCTACATCTTGCAATGATTTTACTTGAGCGTAGCGGGGATCTTTGTCAGGAACACAGATTATTTTTTCATCGCGATCGCCACCATCAATCATTTCCAAGAAACCAATTGGTCTAGCGGGAATGATGCAACCTGGGAATGTTGGCTCATCAATAATTACCATACCATCTAGCGGATCGCCATCATCTGCTAAGGTGTTGGGGATGAAGCCATAGTCATAGGGATATTTTACCGAGGAATAAAGTACCCGGTCTAGGGCAAAAGCTTGTAGTTCCTTGTCGTATTCGTATTTATTTTTACTCCCACCAGCAATTTCAATCAGTACATTAAGCACACCTGGCTTGGGTTGGGCAGGAATACGGGATAAATCCACAACAAAACTCCTCTGATAACAGTTAATTAAGGTAGCCCAGAAATAAGCTTCCTTTTGTAGAATTTTAGGACAATTGTGGATCTGTTCCCAAGATATTTATTGGCAGATGGTACAAGTACCCCATCTATCCCTGGGTTTGATCTGATCAAAAATAGCTTTGTAGATAGTTTAAGGTCAATTGTTTCGTTTCTTTCACCAGGCGTTGGCGAAACTTTTGCTCTTGACTGAGTGATAACCAGAGTAAGGTGCCGATCGCTTTGACTGCTACAAAAGCGATCGCTTCATAGTCGGCGGTTTCTAACTCTGGATTTCTTTGAGATAAAACCGTTGCCAAATCTCGAATTAGTTGAGTATCTATGGCGTTTTCGATTTCTTCTAGTTCGGGCATTGTCCCCTGAACTTCGATGAAAATGGCATGATAGCCGGGATGATCTGTAAAAAACTGCTCTGTGGTATCAATCATCTGATCTACATAAGCAGATAAGGGTAGCTTTGCCAATTCCATGCTATCTAGTAGCACCAACTGTTGATGGAGTAGTTCCCCATAGCGTTTGGCTAAGGCTTGTAGAATGGCGGCTTTGTCAGGAAAAAACTGGTACAGTGACCCAATCGGTACCTTAGCACGAGCAGCGATCGCGTTTGTTGTCGTACTGTTGTAGCCCTCTGTAATAAACATCTCTTCTGCTACATCTAAAATCCGATTAACCCTTTGCCGACTCCGGGCTTGGCTTGGTTTACGCCTCATTCCATCAGCACTTGATGAGCTTTCATTCATGAGATTGGTCTATACTTTCAAAAAATAAGTGAGCAATACTCACATTTTCCTTGACAAAACATGAGTGATACTCATATATTGAAAATGTGAGCGATACTCATATCTTAACTGGGGTGGGGAAATCGTTGCAAATATGTCATCTAGGAAATGACATTTATTTATATCGAACGTTTGAAATTAATTTTCTAGTTGGAGAGGAGTAGATCATGAATTATGCCTGTCTAATTAAATGGGGTCATCTGGGTTGGAGATTTTTGCGTTATAAGTTTTCTCCTTGGTTGATCTTAGCGATCGCCCCACTCAGGTTGCTGTTGTTATCAGGTAGTCAACGTACTCACGAACATATTCGGTATATGAGACTGCTGTGGAAGATTGACTTTGTTGGTGTTTATAGATTGGTGAATGATTTGCTTTGGTGAAATTGCGTCTTTTAAATTCACGACTTACACAAAATACCCTTCGACAAGCTCAGGGCATCGCAAGCTCAGTGACCACTCAAAACCTCATTTCTCTGTGAACTCTGTGCCTCTGTGGTTAGTTTATTCCGTAACTCGTGGGTAAATTCTGACACTGATGAAAAATACGTTAATCTTAAAATCTTTTGGAGGTTTGGATATGCAGCTAATGGATCTTTTTAAAACCAATCAACCCTCTGAGGCTGAACTACAACATCAAGTTCATTATCAAATGCTGATTATTTTTAAGTCATTTTTTTCCATGTTGTCGGGTGATAATAGCCTAGACTCGGTGGGTGAGATGACAGACGCTTTGCTAGAAACTCCAGCATTCGCGCTGACGGCAATACACCTGAAACGAGATCCAGCCTGTGGGAAACTGATTAGCGATCGCTATATTCCCCCATCCCATGATCTTGACAAATTACTCACCTATCCCCAGGATTCTCTGGGTTACATCTACGCTTCAACAATGAAAAAAACAGGATTGAATCCCAACCTCCATGGGGGGATGAAGGCTGAATCAGATGCCCATTATGTTGAACTGCGGTTGAGTCAGACCCATGATATCTGGCATATTTTGACGGGTTTTGATACATCCCTGATGGGTGAGATTGGCTTACAGGCCTTTCATTTGCCTCAGTTTCCCTATCCCCTAGCGACGATGCTAGTAGCAAATAGTTTGATGTCTAGTACATTACTTGCACCCCAAGAATTGCCTCCATTGCTAGAGGCGATCGCGCAAGGGCTGGAAATGGGTAAAACTGTAAAGCCATTATTTGCCCAAAAGTGGGAAGAGGCATGGGAAAAGCCCCTAAGCCAATGGCAAAGAGAATTAAACATTCAACCAAAGCTTCCATAAAAAAACGTTACCGAAATCAGCAACGCTTTTTTAGAGTATTGAGTTTTTTGGTTTCCAGACTGGAAATTTTTTGACTCAGAACTCAGCCTGAATCACAATTCCTGGTACAATTAGATTAAATTTTTGTTAATCTTCACCTCTAGACAAGTGATAGGTAAGAGGTTGCTGGTTATTCTGTACATCGGGGGATGAATAGTGGGAAATGACAAATACTGGTAAGATCAGGGTTAGTAGTGCGATCGCTGTTCCCACAATGTCTGCCAAGGGTTGGGAATATGTATCGGGAGAATTGGCAGACTGGCTATTTGGATTCATACAAAGTTGCGGTTCGTCCAATGACTTATAGTTTTACGGCTCAATAAAAACTGGAAATATCCAGATTTTACTTCTTTCTTTATTCAGGGCGAGGGAACAGTTAACCCTCAAAAAATTTACACGCTTAAACTAAACGCGATTAATTTATTGCCCTGTCCAAGAGAGTCGTATTTCTATTGTACCCATTTTTATTTGGTGAATTGTTCATTAGTAAACAATCTTATCCAGTTTAGAAACTGGCACAGTAGTTTATGTATCTAGATTTTTTTATGACTGGTAGGTTAGTAACCATTAGATAACCCCACCAAATATGAGTGGTGAGTTTTATCTTTTCAGGACTTACGCAAAATACCTCTAAACACCTCATTTCTCTGTGAACTCTGTGCCTCTGTGGTTAGTTTTTCAGTCACTTGTGCGTAAGTCCTATGGCTATTATTGATTCATGGGTTAATTTTTCCCGTAGACACTCATGGGTTCTTTAATAAATCGGATGTAAAGATGTTTGAATGTAGACTTAATCACGCGGGGCATGGCAAAGTCAATAGGCATTAATTGATCTGGTAATTTCCAATCTTCTATTTGTAATAAATCTGGGGATAAATTAGGGAATTGAATATCAGCTAATTCAGGACAAATTCCTAGTCTTTGAGAAGCGGATACAGTGGGGACTTGATGAGGTGGCACCTTGAGGATTTCTAACATAGCTAAATCCAAGGCAAATACATTTGTTGATGCTGCTAAAACTCCTAATTTACGGGGTTCTCCACCACTGGGTCCATTGCCTTCATGACCAATAATCCCATCTAAAATCGTTAAATTGGGATTTATAGCTTTAGCCGTTTCTACTAACATTTCCCCAAAACGGTTAGCATCTTTTCCTGCTTCCATGTGCCACCAAGCTTTCATTTTACCAGGAACACAACCAAAGAGATTTTTAACTCCTAAAGTTAAAGTTAGTTGCATATGAGATTTAACTTTGGGGAGATTAATTACCACATCTGCTTCCATTGCTTCTTTAGAAAGTCGCAGGTGGTTAAAATTTTCGTTGAGAGTTTGGTAGCGACTTCCGTGAAATTCGACAATGGGGATATGATTTTTTTCTAAAATAGGTAGTAAACCGTTGGCTATTGCCACACCTTTAGCACTACCAAAAGCGGGACTATCTCCTAAAAAGGGTTTACCACCAACTTCCATTACCATTTGAGCGACTACTTCCACTAATTCGGGGCGTGTGGTACACTCTTTAGTAGGACGAGATCCTGTGAGTAAGTTGGGTTTGAGTAAAACGCGATCGCCCTTTTTCACGAAAGCCCCCATTCCCCCCAAAGGTTCTAGTAGGGTTTCCAAGGATTCTCGTAATGCTTCTTGTTCGTAAGATGTAGCCCGGATCAGACTAACAGATGGTTTTTGAGTATTCATGGGGAATAATTGCGTTATTATATAACAATAATATAAACGAGATTTAGATAAAATCAAGGTAAAGCAGTTAAGTCAATAACAAGATTAGACAAGTCAGACTTTAACTTGAATATGGAAGCCACTGGATATCAAGTAATTGATCAAGGCAATAAGGGCATTCTGAAGGAAAATTAACGGAATTTTGTGTTTTGATTTTCACAAATCCTAATGCTTCTTGATAGATCAAATTTAGTTCTGATTCTAAATAATTACGAAGATTCGTTGTAATTCTTCGCTTTAATTGAGTTCTAAAAGTATAAATTTCTCCTGTCCAGTGAACTAAATTATTTTCGTGTTCACTTTTCCAATATTGAAGTAGTAATAAATGACGGATAATCTGCTCTAAAAGACTAGCTACAGCATTTTTATCTCTTCTTCCCAAATCCTCTAACTCCTCAATTAAATTTTCTAAATCTAATTCTTGAAATTGGTGATTTTTAAGTAATTTGATAGTTTCTTCTAGCCATTGAAAATCATCAATTTCGTAGAGTTTTTTTAAATCAGTAATACTTTTCATGACTCTGATCTAGTAAGATTATTTTAATTATATAGCAGTTAGGCATTGACAAAATATATTATATAAGGATGATAGATTTTATCTCTTGTAGGGTGCGTCAGACCCGATAATTTAGCAAACAACAGATTTTTTGGATCTGACGCACCGCACTGATTTAGATAAAGTCAGGTGCGTCAGAATCTGAAAGTTAATGATTTTAGCCTAAATTATTCTGTCTGACGCACCCTACGTTTATACATATTATTTGCATTCTGTACAGTGCGTAAGTTCTATTATATATAAATCCTGTCAGATCCCCAACTTGTTCCAAAAGTCGAGGATCTTCTATTTAGGTTAAAGGAACGATACCGGAGGTCAGCGCAGCTATCGCACTCATTTGGTCTAAATTTAATACTTCTGCTAATTCTGCTTCTGTCATCAAACCTTTTTCTAAAACTATCTGACGGAGAGATTTACCTGTTTCTAAAGATTCCTTAGCGACAGCAGCAGCATTGAGATATCCAATGTGGGGATTTAAGGCGGTGACTAATGCTAAACTACCTTCAGCATAGGCTAAACAGCGTTGTTGATTAGCGGTAATTCCTTGAATGCAGCTTGTAGTTAAAGCAGAGATTGTATTACCTAAAATTTCGATACTGTGAATTAAATTGTAGGCAATGAGGGGCATCATCACATTTAATTCTAATTGTCCAGCTTGGGCAGCCAGAGCGATCGCACTATCATATCCCATCACCTGAAAACATACCATTGATGTCATCTCTGCCATTACCGGGTTATATTTCCCTGGCATAATCGAAGAACCAGGTTGAACTGGGGGAAGTTGAATTTCTTTAAATCCTGTTTTGGGTCCAGAATCCATCAAACGCAAGTCGTGGGATATTTTGACCAAATCTTGGGCTAAATTCCGCAAGGCACCGGAAACATTGACGAATGGTGACATACTCTGCATGGCAGCCATTAAATGGGGTGCCGGTTCTAGGGGCATTTCCAGCAGTTGGGAAAGGGTTTCTACCACTCTAACTCGATATTTGGGGTGAGTATTCATCCCTGTTCCTGCCGCACTACCACCTAAACCGAGTACCATTAAGTCTCCAGAAGCGGTGTAAATGCGGTTTTGGTGTTCGGTGAGGATATAAGCCCAAGCGCGGAAATTCTCACCTAAACGCACAGGTACAGCGTCTTGGAGGTGGGTTCTGCCAGATTTGACGATATCTTGAAATTCGACGGCTTTAGCTTCTAAATCCAAAATAGCCTGTTCTAAAGCTGGGTGTAATTTTTGAGCAAGTGCTAATAAACCACCAATACGGATGGCTGTGGGAATCACATCATTGGTAGATTGTCCATAGTTTACATGATCATTGGGGCTAACCAGTTTGTAATTGCCTTTGACATCACCCAGAATTTCTAAAGCGCGATTTGCTAGAACTTCGTTGATGTTCATGTGGTGAGAAGTTCCCGCACCGGCTTGGTAGACATCGACAACGAATTGATCACGCAGTTTACCGGACAGGATTTCGTTTGTAGCTTGAATAATTGCTTGACTAATATCTTCAGGTATGCAGCCTAGTTCAGCGTTAACAATAGCCGTAGCTTTTTTAATATATAAACAGGCATCCACGTAAGTAGGAAGAGGCTTTAAGCCGCTAATAGGGAAGTTTTCTATGGCGCGTTGAGTTTGAATACCGTAGTAAACATTACCAGGGATAGAGCGATCGCCCATGGAATCCCGTTCTATCCTAAAATCTGTATTGTCAGTCATAGTAAATACATTAAAAATTAAATTTACCAATATTCTACCGGAAATAGCGCAATTTACCAAACAGACCCAAGTAGTTTTTTAACCCAAATTATGGATAAAAGGGTCTTTGCCTCTAAACTATACAACTTAAATTTGCCACAACTTAACCAGTCTTGATCTTACTTCAGACTAGGTTATACTTATGAAAATTTTACCAAAATAAGAGAGGTATTTTATGTGTGGCATAGTAGCATTGTTTTCAAACCTAGAGCCAATTTCCGAATCATTGTTAAAACAAAGTATCAATTCTTTAAACCATCGTGGTCCAGATGGACAAGGATTTTGGATTTCTGATGGAAACAAAGTGGCTTTAGGACACACAAGACTTAGTATCATCGACCTTAATCATGGTGAACAACCCATTAGTAATCAGGACGAAACTCTACATATAATTGTCAATGGAGAATTTTATGACTATGAACGGATACAAATAGATTTAAAACGCAGGGGATATAAGCTAAAAACCAACTCTGATAGTGAAATAGCCCTACATTTATACGATGAATTTGGAACACAATGCTTAAATTATTTGAGAGGAGAATTTGCTTTTATTATTTGGGATGAACGAAATAAATTACTTTTTGCCGCACGCGATCGCTTTGGCATCAAACCCCTTTACTATAGTTATTATAGAAATACACTTTATCTAGCCTCAGAGATTAAAGCTTTATTAGCTGCTGGTGTTCCAGCTTATTGGGATCATGAGGCTTTTTGGCAAGCCGAATCTGGTATTTTAGCTCCAGATCGCACAATGTTTCGGAATATTTTTCAAGTACCCCCCGGACATTTTTTAATTGGATCAGATTCAGGGGTAAAACTGCAACGTTATTGGGATTTTAATTATCCACTAATCAATGACTCCCTATCACAAACAACCCCAGAAGATTATATTGAACAACTTCGCAATACATTAGATGAAGCAGTCAAAATCAGATTGAGGGCAGATGTGCCAGTTGGTTGCTATCTCAGTGGTGGTCTAGATTCATCGACAGTGTTAGGAATAGCAGCAGAACATAGTGATGAACCTATTCAGGCATTTACTCTATCTTTTGATCATGAGGCTTATAACGAAGAAAGTTTTGTCCATGAAACAATAGCAAAAATAGGTGCTAATTTACATATTATTCCTATTCGCCAATCAGATTTAGCTGAAAATTTTGCGGATTCAATTTGGCATTGTGAAATGCTCTGCATTAACGGTAATACAACTGCTAAATATCTGTTGAGTCGAGCAGCACAAAATGCCGGCTATAAAGTTGTACTTACAGGGGAAGGGTCAGACGAAATATTTGGAGGTTATGTTCATTTCCGCCAAGATATGTTGCTCTATAATCAACAAAGACAAGATGAGCAGATAATAAAATCTCTCTTGGAAGAATTGAAATTAAAAAATCAAGTTTCAGCAGGAATACTATTAGCAGCAGATAACTATAATCCAGCTTTAAATACTATTCAAAGGTTGTTAGGATTTGTTCCATCTTGGATGGAGGCTTATAGTGAGGGCTATCGCAGGTCTTTTCCTCTGTATTCACCAGAGTTCATGGCTAATTTTTCCGAAAAAGATGTATATCGACTCTTTTTTAATCAAATAGATATACAAGGACAACTTGTTAACAGAGAACCTGTTCACCAATCTCTTTATTTGTGGTCTAAAACTATTTTACCTAATTATCTTTTGCGAATGTTAGGTGACGGTGTGGAGATGGCACATTCTATTGAAGGACGGCTACCTTTTTTAGATCACAAAGTTGTGGAATTAGTTCGGAATATGCCCGTTGCACTTAAAATTCGTGGTATCACAGAAAAATATATCTTAAAAGAAGCTGCAAAGCCGTTTATTACTGAGACAATCTATAATCGCCAAAAGCATCCATTTTTAGCTCCACCTTCGACTTTAAAGCCAAATGAACCATTACAAGAACTTGTTCAAGATACCCTACGCAGCGAAAAAATGTCTACTCTACCTTTCTATAATCATGCAGCAGTAATTAATTTGCTTGATCAATTACCAAAAATGGATGAAAGCAAAGGCAGTTCAATCGACGTAACTTTGATGAAAATGTTAAGTGCTTATTTTCTTCAAGAAAGGTTTGGACTCGCAAGTAATTAATTTTAGGGACTACCAAGAAATTTTCGTCTGTTTTTTTATTTGGAAGTCCCTTAGAAAAAAAACGACCAAATTTAGAACAATTTATTACAGAATTCAGACAATTACAATCCTGGAAATCCTCAAATCTTGGAAATCCTGTATCCCTTACGGGAGGTGTTAGCCATATCAGACAATTAATAAAAGCAGCCATAATATTAGTCATGACTGCTAATCATTATTGAAAAATAGATGATTCTTAGCAAATTACTAAGACCATGATTTAAAACTATTTCATCAAGCTTGAGCTAGATTTTCAGCAACGAAATCCCAATTAACCAATTGGTCAAAGAAATTTTTGATGAAAGCAGGACGAGCATTTTTGAAGTCAATGTAATAGGCGTGTTCCCAAACATCAAGGGTGAGGAGTGCCTTTTTACCATGCGCTAGGGGGTTTTCTGCGTTTGGTGTTTTCATTACCTTCAGTGTACCACCATCATCAACTAACCACGCCCAACCGCTACCAAACTGCGTGGCCGCAGCAGTGGAAAACTCTTCTTTGAATTTGTCAAAGCTACCAAAATCTTTGTCAATCTTAGCTGCTAATTCACCTGTGGGTGTGCCACCACCGGCTGGTTTTAAGCAGTTCCAAAAGAAACTGTGATTCCAAACTTGAGCAGCATTGTTAAAAATTCCCACTTTAGCGGAGTCTTTGAAAGCAATTTGGATTACTTCTTCCAAAGATTTATTCGCTAATTCTGTGCCGTCGGTGAGTTTATTAAGGTTGTCTACATAAGCTTTATGATGCTTACCGTAATGATACTCGAAAGTTTCGGCCTTCATGCCATAAGACTCTAGAGCGTTAGAATCGAAGGGTAAGGGGGGTTGTGTAAATGCCATTTTGCCAAATCCTCTCTTTAACTGTGTTCTAATTCAAAGTTATGGTCAGAGATACGGAAAATATTCGGTTAGTGTTGTGTCCTTTTGTATCTCTGCCATCAAAACATAAAACTTAACATTGTTATTTTACTACTAAACTGAATCTCCAACCAATCATAAAAGTGATATCATTCTTTTGATGGATGTCCGGTGATAGCTCGAATAGTGGCCACGTCAACACCACTCGGATGAAGGTGGGTAATAAAAGTCCTACGGGTTGATATTATCAATTCCAGCTTTAACGGTGTGATTCTGGGAGCATCCCAGATCGGAATGAGTAACTCCTAATTTCTTAATCTTCTAATTCCCTAGATTTTTTATCTTCTTCCCATTTTTCCAGCAAATCGGGACGACGGGAAGCAGTCCTTTGAATTTGTTGCTGGTAACGCCAACGGGCAATTTCCGCGTGATTACCACTTAGCAAGACATCTGGCACCTTCCAACCCCGAAAATTAGCCGGACGGGTGTACTGGGGAAAATCCAACAACCCCTCCTCAAAACTTTCCACCTTCAGAGACTCCTCCTTCCCCACCGTACCCGGTAGCAAGCGCACCACCCCATTAATCAAAGCCATAGCGGGAATTTCTCCCCCAGTCAGAATAAAATCTCCCAAAGAAACCTCACGGGTGACTAAATTTAAAACCCTTTCATCCACACCTTCATAATGCCCACAAATCACCACCAACTGATCGTAATTACTAGCCAATTCGCGCAACAGGGGTTGATTGATCGTTTGACCTTGGGGACTCATCAAAATTACCTCCTTTCGCGGTAAAATCGGCAAAGACTCCACAGCCGCAAAAATCGGATCTGGTTTCATCAACATCCCCACACCGCCTCCGTAGGGTTCATCATCTACCTTCCGGTGCTTATCGGTGGTAAAATCTCTAGGGTTAACAAGATTGACTAGGGCAATCTGTCTGGACAAGGCTTTACCCAAAAGGCCAGAACTTAAAATCGAGGTAAAACAGTCAGGAAAAAGCGTAACTATATCAAAACGCACAGTAATTCGTATTTGAGGACACTAATCTAAGATTGAATATCTAGTAACCACTACCAGTCAATGAGAGGCAAGACCACAGATAAAAATGATCAACAGTATCTAAAAGTACCAGAATTTTTGGTTCTTTGGTGGGGTCAAAAGTTTTTCTAATTACTTAATTTATGTTTAAATATTGTCACAACTAGATTTAAATTAATAATCCCACCAAAGTTAACAACTTCCAGGATGCATCGAGCCAGCCTCAGAAATTAAGAGTGTCAAGACCTGCTCACCCCCAACTCCAGAGGGGAAACCTAAAGCCCAAACCTAGAGTGTAAACTTAGCTCCTAAGTGCTATTTTGCCCTACTAGAGCCAAATAAATAGTTAAAAAACTAGGCTCTGGCGATGAGGAACAGTAACGGATACTTAAAAACTGAGGACTGGAGTGCTTCAAGCAGTGTCCTCTCACCAAAAGCAAAAGGCGAAAACGAATAGGGCTACTAAACCTTGTTAAATTCACCTGAAGTTGTTCGACGACCAGAAACACAATGCCGCAATTAAAAGCTAAATCGCTGGAAATGAGGACACCCCAAGCAACAAAAACCGCCGTTCTAGTTATCGGAGGCGCGGAAGACAAAGTTCACGGACGGGAAATCCTACGAACTTTTGTTAGTCGCGCTGGTGCTAACAAGGCGTATATTACAATTATTCCATCAGCATCCCGCGAACCAGCCATCATCGGTGGTAGGTACATTCGCATTTTTGAAGAAATGGGTGCTGAAAAGGTGGAAATTTTAGACATTCGTGAGCGGGAACAATGCGAAAATCCCCAGTTTCAAGCCTCCTTGCAAGCCTGTAGCGGGGTCTTTTTGACAGGAGGAGATCAGTTACGCCTGTGTGGAGTATTGTCAGACACACCAGCAATGGAAATTATCCGACAACGGGTGAGGGCTGGACAATTAACCCTAGCAGGGACAAGTGCCGGGGCAGCAGTAATGGGGCATCACATGATTGCCGGGGGTGGCAGTGGCGAAACACCTAATCGTTCCCTTGTGGATATGGCGACGGGGCTGGGATTCATTCCTGAAGTGATTGTTGACCAGCACTTTCATAACCGTAATCGCATAGGACGACTGGTTAGCGCGATCGCTGCCCACCCCGACCGACTAGGCATTGGCATTGATGAAGATACTTGTGCCGTATTTGAACGTGATGGCTGGCTACAAGTAATGGGTAAAGGTAGCGTGACAATTGTTGATCCCACAGAACTCACCCACACCAATGAACCCCATGTCAGTGCCAACGAACCCCTAACCTTGCACAATTTACGTTTACATATCCTCAGCTATGGCGATCGCTTCCACCTTTACCAACGTACTGTTTTACCGGCGGTGCATCGGATCTCCAGCTGAAAAGATAGAGTATCTCAAGTTACACTGAAATTGATTGCACCGTTAATTCTGACTGCAAAAGAACTTAGATGAATACCATTTAAAACGAAAAAACTGTTCATTACAAACAGTTTAGCAGTCAATTTCAGTAAGAAACTAGAGTTTTGGTTCCGAATCTCCATCTACCTATTCCCATGAGAATCCTCAAGATCCAGACCTTACGCGGCCCAAACTACTGGAGCATTCGACGTCACAAGCTGATCGTTATGCGCCTCGATCTAGAAAACCTCGCCGAGATGCCCTCGAATGAAATCCTTGGCTTTTACGAAGGATTAGTAGAGGCGCTGCCAAGTCTGGAGGGTCACTATTGCTCCCCCGGCTGTCGTGGTGGTTTTTTGATGCGAGTACGAGAAGGAACAATGATGGGCCACATCGTCGAACACGTAGCCTTAGAACTCCAGGAATTAGCTGGAATGCACGTAGGTTTTGGCCGCACTCGCGAAACTGCCACACCTGGAATTTTTCAGGTAGTAATTGAGTACCTAAATGAGGAAGCAGGACGCTATGCGGGACGTGCAGCAGTCAGGCTGTGCCAAAGTATTGTTGATCGGGGTCGTTACCCCAAGGCAGAACTAGAGCAAGATATCCAAGACCTGAAAGACTTCGCCCGTGAAGCATCTTTAGGCCCTTCTACAGAAGCAATTGTCAAAGAAGCCGAAAAAAGAGGCATTCCCTGGATGCCTTTGGCAGCACGCTTCTTGATCCAGATAGGCTACGGCATCCATCAAAAACGGATGCAGGCCACAATGACCGACCAAACCAGCATTTTGGGTGTGGAACTAGCTTGCGATAAAGAAGCCACCAAACGCATCCTCGCCGCTAACGGTGTGCCTGTACCCAGAGGGACAGTGATCAACTTCCTCGATGACTTGGAAGAAGCACTGGAACACGTTGGTGGCTATCCCATCGTGATCAAACCTCTAGACGGTAATCATGGCCGGGGTATCACCATTGACATCCGCACTTGGGATGAAGCGATCGCTGCCTACGAAGCCGCTAGACAGGTTTCACGGTCAATTATTGTGGAACGGTATTATGTCGGCCGTGACCATCGGGTATTAGTCGTTAATGGCAAGGTAGTAGCCGTAGCCGAGCGCGTCCCTGCCCACGTCATTGGCAATGGCAGATCCAGCGTTGCGGAATTGATTGAAGAAACAAACCTTGACCCCAATCGCGGAGAAGGACACGATAACGTCCTGACCAAAATTGAACTAGACCGCACCAGCTACCAACTACTAGATAGGCAAGGCTACACCCTCAACAGTGTTCCCCCCAAAGGGAAAATTTGTTATTTGCGATCGACCGCTAACCTCAGTACAGGTGGCAGTGCTGTAGACCGAACCGACGAAATCCACCCGGAAAACGTTTGGTTAGCACAGCGAGTAGTCAGAATTATCGGCCTAGATATTGCTGGTCTAGATATCGTCACTACAGATATTAGCCGCCCCCTGCGAGAAGTAGATGCGGTGATCGTCGAAGTTAACGCCGCCCCTGGTTTCCGAATGCACGTCGCCCCCAGCATTGGCACTCCTCGCAACGTTGCCGGGGCTGTGATGGATATGCTTTTCCCCAACGGGCAATCTAGCCGTATCCCCATCCTCAGCGTCACAGGAACCAATGGCAAAACCACCACTACCCGCCTATTAGCCCATATTTATAAGCAAACAGGTAAGGTGATAGGTTATACGACCACAGACGGAACATATATTGGTGATTACTTAGTCGAATCAGGAGACAACACAGGACCCCAAAGCGCCCATGTGATTCTCCAAGATCCCACCGTAGAAGTTGCCGTATTAGAAACTGCCCGTGGGGGCATTCTCCGCTCTGGGCTAGGGTTTGAAGCTGCTAATGTCGGTGTGGTGTTAAACGTAGCGGCTGATCATCTGGGCATCGGTGATATAGATACCATTGAGCAATTAGCTAACCTCAAAAGTGTCGTTGCTGAAGCAGTATTTCCTGATGGGTATGCTGTACTTAACGCCGACGATCGCCGTGTCTCGGCCATGGCAGAAAAAACAAAAGCCAATATTGCCTATTTCACCATGAACCCAGACTCAGAACTGGTAAGGCAACATATTCAAAAAGGAGGAGTGGCCGCAGTCTACGAAAATGGCTATTTGTCAATTGTTAAAGGTGATTGGACACACCGAATAGAACGAGCCGAAACCATCCCCTTAACCATGGGTGGACGCGCACCGTTTATGATTGCCAACGCTTTAGCAGCAAGTTTGGCAGCCTTCGTGCAGAATGTGACTATCGAGCAAATTCGCGCAGGCTTAAAGACTTTTCGCGCTTCAGTTAGTCAAACGCCGGGACGAATGAATTTGTTTAATTTGGGTAAATACCATGCCCTAGTAGACTATGCCCATAATCCCGCCAGTTATGAAGCTTTGGGAGCATTTGTCCGTAACTGGACAACGGGACAGTGTTTTGGTGTAGTTGGTGGACCAGGCGATCGCCGTGACGAAGATTTTGTGACTCTGGGTAAATTATCAGCAGATATTTTCGACTACATCATTGTCAAAGAAGATGATGATACTAGAGGAAGACCACGGGGATCAGCTTCAGATTTGATTATTCAAGGCATTACCCAGGTTAAACCCAATGCCCGTTTTGAATCAATTCTGGATGAAACCACAGCCATTAACAAGGCTTTAGACATGGCTCCCGATGGTAGTCTGGTGGTAATTTTACCAGAAAGCGTTAATCGAGCTATTGAGTTAATTAGGGTGCGTGGTGTCAAGGAAGAAATACAGCCGCAAAACTCAACCACGACTAATGATTCCCAAAATGGGATTGCTCCTTCTTCAGTCGTCAATACATTGCTGTAACTCCTGGTAGAGACGGAGTAATTCTCGTCTCTACTTTCGGTTATTTTGGTGATGTTTCTCAGTTCGTCTGGTTATCGGTATTTTTTATTTTTTCGCACTCAACCTCCAAGGCTTGTTCCTGTTGGGGAATTTTTCTGAATCGAAAATTTAGAGCTATTTTTTAATCAACCTAATACATACGCATTGACAGAATTTATCTCTTGTAGGGTGCGTCAGACCCGATGATTGAGCATCTAACAGATGTTCTCTATGTGACGCACCGCACTAATAACGTATACTAAACACGGCTTAATTATTTGATTCTGTGGGTAGGGGTTTAGCAGTGCTCATTGGTGTCAACTTAAGATTAAATCGGCGGTTAAAAACCGCATCTACACAGGCAAAACCCACCTCCGTGGGTTTCAGATCCTCGATTTTTTCTGAGTCCGCGCAGGCGGACTTTGTTTGTGTAGCCGCGACTTCCAGTCGCCGGGGCTTAAGTTGACACGTATGAGTGCTAAACCCCTACAAATCTGGGTTTGTCGTAATTTTGTAAAAGTCCATGTCCCAACCGTTTTTAGTATAAGTTGCTTTTTTAGTGAAACAAGGTGCGTCAGAAACTTAAAATTGGTCATTTCAGCCTAAATTATTCCGTCTGACACACCCTACAGACTACAAAATATCCGAAAAATTAATAACTAGCAACTTGAGTTAATCTACGTTTGAACCATTTCGCTATGCTCCCAATCAAGTAGAATTTAGAAGTTGTTTGTTAAAATTGTGGGAAGAATGGCGACAAGAAGGAGTTTAGACGGACAACGTTTAATTATAGTGAGTTTACTAACAGGACGTTTTGGGACTTTAGATGAGGAGTTATCTGCTATTGTTACTCCAATTATTGAACTTTCTCTGACAGAAAGAACCCAGTTATTACTCAATTTGTCTAATCTTTCCCGTGATGAATTATTAGCTAGATTTAGAGTTGATTGACATCAATGGCATAAATAAAGTTGAACATCACCATTTTTACTACAACAGATTTTTTAAAATATACTTAGGTGGGGCAATGTCTGACAAAACCCAGAATATAGTGGGCATTGCCCATTTTACTTTTTTTAATAGGCAAGTTCTATCCTTAATGAATGATCTCTGATTAAATTTTTATGTCTTCCCAACTCTGGCCTTATGTTACTCCTGGTATCCCCGATGAACTATTCGAGAATTTACCAGGGATTCCCCTAACTCAAAGAGAATTACGGTTACTATTAATAGCCCAATTGCGACTAACACGCGATTCCGTATTGTGGGATATTGGCGCTGGTACAGGTACAATTCCTGTAGAAGTGGGGTTACTATGTCCTAGTACCAAGGTGATTGCGATAGAACGAGATGAAGAAGTAGCTAATTTGATTAAACGTAATTGCGATCGCTTTGAAGTCAAAAATGTGCAAGTCATCGAGGGAAACGCCCCAGAGTGTTTACAAGAGATCAAACTAGCCCCTCAGCGCCTTTGTATTGAAGGAGGAAGACCCATCCAAGAGATATTACAAGCGGCTTGGCAATATCTACCACCCACAGGTCGCGTAGTGGCTACAGCAGCTAATTTAGAAAGTCTGTATGCGATATCTCAAAGCTTTTCCCAATTAAGGGCCAGAAATATCGAAGTTGTGCAATCAGCAGTTAATCGCTTAGAAACAAGGGGTTTCTCTCAAACCTTTGTTGCGGCTGATCCCATTTTCATTGTCAGTGGTGAGAAACTAGATTAAATCTATTCGGTTTTCGGTTTTGGGTTCAATCCAAAATCTAAGATCTAAAATCCAAAATACTATTATGCCTTGGTCTCGAATTATTAGCGGAATTATTGCGATCGCTCTTGCGTTATTATCAACACTTTTAGGGGGTTGGTACTTTACCAGTGCGATCGCGATCGTTGTCTTCTTAGGTCAACAAGAATATTTTAATCTGGTACGAGCCAGAGGCATAGCTCCTGCTGCCAAAACTACCATGTTCGTCAGTCAAGTTTTATTAGCAATTTGCACCATTGACGGTAGTTTAGCTGATGCTGTTATGCCCCTAGCCGGCACTTTAATTTGTTTTTATCTCCTATTTCAACCCAAAATGGCCACCATTGCCGATATTTCCGCTTCGATCATGGGACTATTTTATGTAGGCTATTTGCCCAGTTATTGGGTGCGCTTACGCAATCTTAATAATTTAACTCTTAGTAATCTCCCTTTTGGTGGTTACTGGCCGACAAACTGGCATCACCTTCTAGAACAAGGCAATTTTGCCTCCTTACCACCGGGTTTAACAGCCACAATCTTAACTTTCCTCTGTATTTGGGCTGCTGACATCGGCGCTTACGTTATTGGCAAATTCTTTGGTAAAACCCGTTTATCAGACATCAGCCCCAAAAAAACCGTAGAAGGTGCAGTTTTTGGCATCATTGCCAGCGTTACAGTAGCTATACTAGGAGCTTATTATCGACCCTTACCTCATCCCCTCTTCACAGGGTTAGCATTAGGTTTACTTATCGGCATTGCTAGTATTTTAGGCGACCTTACTGAGTCCATGCTCAAACGAGATGCTGGTGTCAAAGATTCAGGACAATTGATCCCCGGTCACGGAGGCATTTTAGACCGCACTGACAGTTATATTTTCACCGCTCCTTTGGTTTACTACTATATGACACTTTTGTTGCCTCTGTTATAGGTGATTGGTGACACTATGGCTTACGCCACGCTACGCCACGCTACGCTATCGACTTCGCTCAGTGCTAGTTGGTGATTGGTGATTGGTGATTGGATAATCTTCAAATCCGTGTAATCCATTAAATCCGTGATCGTGATTGATAATAAAAGATTTATTCCTCCCCTGCCTCCCCTGCCTCCCCTGCCCCCTGCCCCCTGCCCCCCTGCCTCCTACCCCCTGCCTCCCTACTCGACAAGAGAGAGATATAATTAAAATTAAAGACCTCTAACTCTTTAATCCAAGTTTCTAATAATTATGGATTAACGTTAATCTGACCACGACAGACTAATTTACCGGGGATCACTGTTAGTGCTTGGATCTTGACATCTGAACCCAGATATAAATTGTACTCGTCACACATATCTAAGAGTGCTACTTGATTTTGTAGAATTTGCACCTGTGTTAATTGCAATTCTTGAGCGTTAAAAAGCTGTAACCCGGCAAAAATCTCCAAAAATGAGGATTCAATTGCAGATAGCAGACTACCACGCAATATCAATCTTTGATCATCAAGACTAATTTTTTCCCAGAAAATGGGCTTGGATTTTGGACAGTATTCTGGTAATAATTTAACCAGTAGATCATTTAAAGCAGTTGATAATAACTCAGAGGAAAGGGAATTATTAAGATCCTGTTCCTCCACTATTAATTCAGCAACCACTGGTACTGTATCTAATAGCTGTAATGGCTTGCCTCTAACGACTGAGCCGATATTGATCTGAATGTTCTGTGCGTCTAATGCAATTTGCGTAATATGAAGACCTTGATAAACAGCACCACTAGCAAAAATAGATACCGAAGGAACACACCCAGAAAGAATTTCGCGATCGCTTGCTCCAATCTGTACTGCAATCTGAGATACTTGACTTAATTGAGTTCTCAACCAAAGCTTGATCGCCTTTGTCAAGACTTGGGTAATTATTCTTGATTTACTTTTGCTAGTATCTGAAGAATTTGGCTCTGTCATTTAACGTCTCTAACAGGGATATTTACTAAAAAATGGAGAAATCTTAAACAAGCCTTAAATTTAACACTTATGGCTATTAACTACAGAACCCGAAAAATATGGTTTAAATATTAAGCAAAAGCACTATTTACAAATGGAGGCACGGTTACAGAAAATTATCGCTCAATGGGGAATAGCCTCACGTCGTGAAGCCGAAGAAATGATTCAGCAATCACGGGTGCGGATAAATGGAATATTGGCACATTTAGGTCAAAAAGTCGATCCTCAAAGAGACATCATCTCCATAGATGGTAAAACCGTGTCTGAAAAACAACGTCCAGCTTTAATTTATCTATTACTATACAAACCCCTTGGCGTTGTTTCCACTTGTTACGATCCTCAAGGCAGACCAACAGTTATCAGCCTACTACCACCAGAATTACAAACTGGTTCAGGCATTCACCCAGTCGGGAGGTTAGATGTAGACTCCACAGGGGCTTTAATCTTGACCAATGATGGAGACTTAACATTTGGACTCACTCATCCCAGTCATAGTATTGCCAAGACATATCATGTTTTGGTTAAAGGACACCCCCCAGGAGCAATCATAAAAATGTGGCAGCAGGGAGTAATTTTAGAAGCAAGAAAAACACGACCAGCAAAAGTGTCTGTAATCAAAAGATTTGCAGATACAAGCCGTTTAGAAATCATCTTACAGGAGGGAAGAAATCGTCAAATTCGTCGTATAGCCGAAAAGTTGGGATATCCAGTAGTCGAACTTCATCGAACAGCTATCGGTTCAATTCAATTACAAACCCCAAAAGCACCATTGTTACAACCAGGTAACTATCGCTATCTCACAAAAGACGAGATTGTTTTTTTAAAAGACCAGATAAAGAGTGTACATAAAAAAAATTAAGCTGAGTTAAGGAGTATAGAAACAGCATGAAATGGCTAAGAAGGAAGGATGAAAAGCCAACCAAACCTTCAATCAAGGAAGAACAATCCGAACATTTAGCACAGTTGGGCGCTAAATTGGGGGCATTACGTCAAGAAAAAGGTCTATCTCTAGATGAATTAGTGGCACTGACTAGGATTCCTCGGCGACTATTACAAGCAATAGAAGAAGGTAATCTTGAAGAGTTACCAGAACCTATCTATATTCAGGGTTTAATTAGGCAATTTGCCGAGGTATTGGGGATGAATGGCATAGAATTTGCCAGCACTTTTCCCATCGGTTCTCAGTTAATCAATGTACAACAACATTGGCAACCTAAACCTGTTGAACAATTACGTCCTGGACATCTTTATATATTGTACATTTTTCTAATTATCTTCTCCGTCAACAGTTTGTCTCAGGTATTGAATAAGGCAACATTACAAGCAAATAATAGTCCTAACCCAGCTAGGTTAGCACCAATACAAATTCAAGGTAATAACTCATTACTAATTCAACCTGTTAGCAGCAATCGAGACAAACAAGCCGTACAGATTGGTGTCACCTTGAAATCTTCTTCTTGGATTCGTGTTGTTGCTGATGGAAAAACCGAATTTGAAGGAGTTTTACCCCAGGGAAGTCGCCGTACTTGGAAAGCCACCCAACAATTAACAGTGAAAACTGACAATGCTGGTGGTGTGTTGATGAGTGTAAATCAGCAAAAAGCTAAGGAAATGGGAGAACCGGGCAAAGTAGAAGAAGTGAAAATTGCGGCCAATTCTAAATTTTCAACAGTTCAAAACTGAGAGTATCAATCGAAAAATTGCTTTGAGTGCTGAGTGCTAAGAGGGGAATATCTCTTTAGACTCAGAACTCAGGAGTTGTTACTTTAGGATTTGATCGGGGATCTGCCACAAAGTTGGGTCAGATTTTTTAGGCGATCGCCCACTTCGTCTGTCAATGCACCCGCTTGATAACACCAATCCCAATTACCCTCGGCCGTACTGGGAAAATTCATTCTTGCTTCTGTTCCTAAACCCAAAACATCCTGTAGAGGAATAATTGCTTGATTAGCGATCGAACTCAAGGCCAAACGAATCAAATCCCAGTTCACACCATCAGGGCTGATAGAACCTAAATACATCAGCAAATTGCGTTTTTCCCAATCACTAGCTTGATCAAACCAGCCCAAAGTCGTGTCATTATCGTGAGTGCCAGTATAAACCACGGCATTACGTGGGTAATTGAAAGGTAAAAATGGATTACCGGGATCAGAACCAAAAGCAAACTGTAAAACCTTCATTCCAGGAAACTCAAACTTATCTCGCAATGCTTCCACCCCTGGCGTAATTACCCCCAGATCCTCAGCTAAAATCGGCAATTTACCCAACTTCTGCTTAATTACCTCAAAAAAAGCATCTCCAGGCGCATCTACCCATTCTCCATTAATTGCGTTTTCTTCCCCTTGGGGTACAGACCAAAAAGCCTCAAATCCCCGGAAGTGGTCAATGCGGATGATATCGACATAATCCAACATGGCCTCAAACCGTTGTACCCACCATTTAAAGTCTTGTTTTTCCAGTTCTTCCCAGTTATAAACCGGATTTCCCCATAATTGACCAGTGGTGCTAAAATAATCAGGTGGAACACCAGCCATTTGTGCAGCTTCACCAGTCTCCTCATCTAGGGCGAAAATGTCAGGATTTGCCCACACATCAGCACTATCATGAGCCACGTAAATAGGGATATCGCCGATAATATCTATACCATGGTCATTGGCATATTTCTTGAGTTCCGACCATTGACGGAAAAACTCATATTGAATAAATTTGTAATAAAAGATCGGCTCTTTTAGCTCATTTTCTACCTTATTTAAAGCTTCTGGATCTCTTTTAGCTATTTCTTTGTCCCAACTGTACCAACTCTCACCATTTTGAGAATCCTTGAGCGCCATAAATAGGGCATAATTATCTAGCCAGTAGGCTTTACTGTCACAAAATTTAGCAAAAGCTTGTTTTTGGTCAGTAGTTGCTTGAGTTTTAAAGTTCTCGCAAGCCTGAGTTAGCAGATTAATTTTAATGGGGATAACTTGGTCAAAATCCACTGTATTTGCAGGAAATGTCGGAAGATCAGCAAAATCTTGGGTTGTTAGCAAACCCTCATCTACCAGTTTTTCTGGACTAATCAACAAAGGATTACCCGCCATTGCTGAGTAGCACATATAAGGGGAATTTCCGTAACCAGTGGGGCCTAGAGGTAAAACTTGCCAATATTGCTGGTAAGTTTCTTTGAGAAAATCAATAAAACGATAAGCTTCTGAACCTAAATCCCCAATACCAAAACGACTAGGGAAAGAACTCGGATGTAGTAAAATACCACTTGATCTAGGAAAAGGCATATTTATCCTGAAAATA
Organism: Cronbergia sp. UHCC 0137; assembly: GCF_034932285.1. Lineage (NCBI taxonomy): Bacteria > Bacillati > Cyanobacteriota > Cyanophyceae > Nostocales > Nostocaceae > Cronbergia > Cronbergia sp. UHCC 0137. The sequence goes on along the minus strand of NZ_JAYGHC010000050.1, from coordinate 12,449 downwards.
TAGGATGAGGGTTTATAGACAAAACAGTTGAGTTAATGATTATTGTAGATTTGTTTGACACAAGGAGAGCGATCGCATTTTCATAAGTTATCCCAAATACCGAAAGCATTAAAAAACCAATAGCCGAACAATAAACAAAATATAAACATCTTTTTCCCTCTACCTCCGCGTTCTCTGCGTCTCTGCGGTTCGTTTTAAAAATTCCGTAATGCCTCTCAGACACTAAATTTTCAAAGAGTAATTGACAACACATTGTAACTCCCAAAAATTTTTAATATTTCTGTGTGATTTTGTAATTCTTCTAAAGCTGATTTCATAATAAATGAATTAAGTTCTGCTTCTAAGTCCATGAAAAATAAATATTCCCCTAAAGAACGTTTTGTAGGACGAGACTCAATGCGACTGAGATTGATACTTTGTTGAGCAAATATTTGTAAAGGCTTGACTAATGCACCAGGTACATTGGCTGGTACACTGAAAGCTAGGGATGTATAAGTAGGATTTGTTAAAGATATTTGGTAGTTATGGTCTACTTGACTAATTACCCAAAACCGAGTGCAGTTTTCAGGATAGTCGTTGATACCAGTTGCTAAAACAGGTAAATTATAAAGTTGGGCTGCTCTATTGGAAGCGATCGCTGCGGTTGTAATTTCTAAGTTTAATCTTTGCAGTGCTTCCGTTGTCGAATTGCTAGGAATTAAATTCACATTGGGTAAAAACTCACCTAACCACCCCTGACATTGGGCTAAAGCTTGGGGGTGAGAATAAACAGTTTGAATATTATCTAGGTTCGGGGCATAGGAAATTAAAGTATGGCTGATGGGCAAAACTAGAGCTAATTGAATCCGTAAATTTTCCAACTGCCACAAAGTATCCATTGTCATAGTTACACTGCCCTCAATGGAATTTTCGACCGGCACAACGGCTAAGTCGGCTTGCTGGGTAGCTACAGCTTGTAGAGATTGGGCAATGGTAGGATAGGGAGATAAGTTAGCTTCTATGCCCTGATTTTTTAGCCAGTTAAGATAAAAAAAAGCCGCTTGTTCAGCGTAAGTTCCAGGGGGACCCAAATGAGCGATCGCTAAATTCATACTTGTATCCATAAAGTTTGCCAGTTTTTGCAACAAAATCTTCAATCTAGTTTATTAAAAAATATTAAAATTATAAAACAAATAGTTAAACTCGCTTATGTTCACCAAGTTTACTGCTTCTCAATCAGTTGAAATCGCTGTTCCCAAACAGCCTATTCCTATTCAACACTACTTGCGTCAGCCCCAACGCCTAGTCAAAGCCCTGGTTGACAACAGTAGAATGCAACAGATATCTGACGACGTATTTCGGCTGAAAATGCGATCGCTCTCTTTTATGTCCTTAACCATCCAACCCACCGTAGACATGAGAGTTTGGGCAGAATCTCATGGAGGAATTTACTTACGTTCTGTTGGTTGCGAAATCCTGGGGTTTGAATATATTAACCAACGATTTGCTCTAAATTTAAAAGGATATTTATCACCTTACCAAACAGATAGCGGCACACGTCTACAAGGAAAAGCTGATTTAGAAGTCCAAGTAGACCTACCACTGCCATTTTCTATGACTCCCAAGCCAATTTTAGAAGCTACAGGTAATGGTTTACTCAAAAGTGTATTGTTGACAGTTAAGCAAAGATTGTTACATCAACTATTGGCAGATTATCGTCATTGGGTCATATCACAAAGCGAAGAAATCAAGATTAGCAATGATGCAACTGAATTACCAATATTAAATCCAGAGTAGATCACAGATTTAACGGATGACACGGATGACACGGATTAATTGATTAGTGAAAGCAATAAACCCTTTTTTATTCTGCCTTCTGCCTCCTGCCTCCTGCCTCCTGCCTCCTGCCCCGTATCACCCATCACCCACTTTACAAGGTCGAAAAGACTGACGATGCAACCGCGAGGGACCATGCTTTTGTAAAGCCAGCAGATGGCGCTGGCTACCATAACCTTTATTACGTTCTAAGTCATACAGAGGATATTTAGCTGCCAGACGCATCACCAAATCATCACGCCAGACTTTGGCCATGATACTAGCAGCCGCAATATTGAGCGATCGCTCATCGCCTTTGACAATAGTTTTCTGTGGTATAGATAAACCCTTTACTAACTGATTTCCATCAACTAAACAGAGTGTAGGCTGTACCCTCAATTTCAGTACAGCCCGCTTCATCGCTAACAAGGTCGCCTGTAAAATATTTAACTCATCAATTTCCGCAGTAGAAGCAAAACCAATTCGCCAGTCTACAGCCAAGGTACTGATTTGCTGTGCTAATAGAGTTCTACGAGAACTAGACAACTTTTTACTATCTCTAATATTAGCTGCCATTAAACTGGGCAAAGCTTCTTTTGGTAGGATCACAGCGGCCGTAACTACAGGTCCAAAAAGCGCGCCCCTGCCCACCTCATCAACTCCTGCAACCAGACCCTCAACATCTAAGCACGTAGATAACTCTAGCCAACTTGTAAATTCACCTAATGGTGCTGACGACCAAATAGCTGCGGCCGTTTGCTCTGTCTCTCCCATCATGGCAAATTAACTTTCTTCGGAGTTGAATGTATCTGTATCCAATGCTGAAGACCGACGACGACGACGACGATTAATAGTGGAACTGGAACTATTCACCTCATTGTCAGGTGCGGTACTAGGAAAACCTATCTCGTTAGCTTCTGGAAAAGAGGGTTCAACAGGTAACTTAGAAAAAGATCGTTCCTCTGGTTCAGGTTCAGGTTCAAATTTAGGTTCAGGTTTAGGTTCAGGTTCAGGTTCAAATTTAGATTCGGGTTCAAATTCAGGTTCAAATTCAGGTTCAAATTCAGGTTCTGGTTTAAATTTAGGTTCTGGTTTCTTGATCACAATAACTTCAGAACTTTGTCTTTCATTAATAAAAGACTCTGGTGTTGATTCAGGTGGTGAATTTGGTGATTGTCCAGGTTTAACAACATTGAAAATTACAGATTTGGGATTTTTCACTTCCCTATCTAACTTCACCCCAGGAGAAACCCCCATTAAAGCATACACATCTTGCTCCCGGACGGACATTTCTACAGTCCTAATCTCTGGAGGATCTACTACGGGTTTGATTGGCTCAACTTTAATCTTTGCCCGTTCTGTTCTGTCATTCCAACTAGGTTTACCAATACTGGGTAAGGGAATTTCTGGTGTTGTTGGTAGGTCTGCTTCGCTATCTAAGTCTAAATCTGGCTCGTTGACAAAACCTAAAGAGTTAGGATTCAGCCGAATGTCATCTTTTCCGTTAGCCCCATTCAAACCAATGCGACTGCGACGGGTGCGGGTACGACGCTTGTTGTCGCCCATTTCTTGATAACTGGGATGATTAACTAAATGCTCAACATCACCGTCAAATCCTTCCCCAAATCCCTCTCCTGCTTGAGATGAGCCACGACCGTAGTTTTCCCGGATTTCTGGGATGCGGGCTGTTGGCATCCGTGGTTCTCGTTGGGGCATAGGAGTAAAACGATCTGGGATGTCTGCTGCGGGAATTGGCATTCGGTGTTCCAGTTCTCCCGGTAAGCGGACTGTATGCCCTAAACCGCCACAGGTGGGGCAAGTTTCACCAAATAATTCATAAATGTTTTGTCCTTGGCGTTTGCGGGTCAGTTCTACTAAACCAAGTTCAGTCAGTTGGGCTATTTGGGGACGGGCTTTATCGGCTTTTAGGGCTTTGTTAAAGTGTTCTAAAACTTGCAGTTGGTCCCGTCTAGCTTCCATGTCAATAAAGTCAACGACGATCACCCCGGCAATATTCCGCAAACGTAACTGACGGGCAATTTCTGTGGCTGCTTCGCAGTTTGTCCACAATACTGTTTCTCTGGCTGTGGCCGATCGCGTAAAAGAACCAGAGTTGACATCTATAACGGTTAATGCTTCCGTTGGTTCAATGATGATGTAACCACCCGATGGCAGGTCTACTCTAGGTCTGAGGGCTTCACGAATGGCGGCGCTGATGCGGAAATATTCTAAAATCGGAGAGCGATCGCGGTGATGATCAATCAGCAATCCTTGGGGTGTCTGACCTCCACTCCAATTCTGTAAATACTGTTTTACCCTTTTCAAGCCGGTGCTAGAATCAACCACAATCCGATTCACATCCGCACCGTACATATCCCTCAACACACGTTGAATAAAGTCATCATCCCGGTTGAGCAATGCCGGAGCCCTGGTTGATTGAGCTTCCTGTTGGATTGTCTCCCACTGCTTTTGCAGCACTTCTAGATCTTCAATAATTGCTTCTTCTGGCTTGCCTTCTGCTTCTGTTCGCACCAATAAACCCATCCCCGCAGGTTTAATTAAAATTGCTAAGGCACGCAATCGGTTACGCTCGCTTTCACTCTTAATCCGTCGGGATAAATTCACACCTCTGCCATAGGGCATCAACACCACATAACGTCCTGGTGATGTAATGTTACCCGTGAGCCTTGGTCCCTTGGTTCCCGTCGGCTCTTTCATTACCTGCACCAACACCTTTTGCTGGGGTGTTAACAATTCTGTAATCGCTGCGGCGGTGCGTTTTAGCCTCAGTGGACCTAAATCTGTGACGTGAATAAAACCGTTGCGTTCTGGATCACCGATATTTACAAAAGCTGCATCTATCCCAGGTAAGACATTTTCGACCACTCCCAAGTAGACATCACCAATTTGATGATGACCCGTAGCTACAACCAGTTCTTGTATTTGATCTTCTGAAAACACGGCCGCAATTTGATGCTGTTCCGCGATGATAATTTGTTTTGGCATTCAATTTCCTCAAAAATTGGTAGCACCAACGGGGATTAAGAGTGCTACTGTAATACCTCTCGCCCCAACTGAACCACCAAAAGGTGCTACTGGTGATAAATATTGTAAATCTATGCTCAAGTAGAGCTATTGACACTATGACACTGTAATTGCGTTTCCACGCTCAATTTTTCAGTCAGGCTGCATATTGTTTAAGTAATGAACTCAACTCCATCGGTTGATTTCTAATCAATACCATCACCCTCTAGTACCGTTGTGCAGAGTTTACCATATCTTTCCTTCCGGCAGCCAATGGGCAAAGGGAAGCTACTCTGCGGATATCTACAAAGCTTAAAAAGCTAATTTTGTAGCTTACTACCAACTAGGGATATGGTGTCTTCATTTTCCCCACAGTTCCTTTGAGGATAGTGCGGGTTTCTCAGGTAGTCTTCTCAATACCTTACCTATTTTTTGTAGGTTGAGTTAAGCGATACGCGCAACCCGACGTATTTGTTGGGTTTCTTACCGCAACCCAACCTACAGATCAAGACTTTTTTTAGTTTGTACAAGGTATTGCTTCTATGAAGACATTAACTGAGCTTTAAAACCATCAGCCCTAGTGACTTTTAGAGATAATTTTTAACTTTTTCGATAGGCTGCTTTTCAGCATTTAATTGAATTATACCTATTCAGTTAAAATTATATCGAATATTTTGAAAAAAACTCAACTATTCTCACTATTTGTTCTTGCTACCCACAAAGACAACAATCAGAATGTTTCTTTTTTCTCAAGTCTACGGCACGCTACCCATTAATCTCATACTGACTGGCTACAGTACAGATATGAAACCTCTGCTGTTTCAGCTAAAATTAGTCGGTTGCGGTGGATATGCAGGAGATGAAATTCTGCATTGGCCACTGTCTCTAGCATAAGCAATATTTGCTCAGGTCGCAAGATCACACCATCAGGACGACAACTACCCACATAAGTAAGTTCAGCTTTTGTTTCTGTTTCTAGCTCTTGGGTAGCTACTAATTTAATTTCAAATAAGCGATCGCGCAGATTTATGAGTTGCTGTTTCCCTGATTTGGTTGTATGCTCAGACCATATCTCCTCTTTGGCTTTGATAGCTTCAATCCAGCTTGGCCATTCTGCTTTGTCTCCTTCCCGGTGTGGTGTAGAAACAGTTAGCAAATACTCGGCTTTTTCTAAACATTGAGTAGCTGCTGGTGACTTTAAATCTATCTCTGCTACGTTGTATATGGGTAAGTCAACAGGCATTTGGCTGACTAGTTGGGTGCGAAAGGTTTCCACATCCATTGGTTGAGTTAATTCAAAATCGACAATTTCCCCACTGCTGGTATTTCCCAAGGATAAGGCGCTCGCTATGACAATGCGGGGATTAGGATGAAATCCACCACTAAAGGCTATTGGTAAGCCAGCCCTGCGTATCACTCGATCAAACAGACGCATTAAGTCTAAATGACTCACTAAAGCCATATCACCTTGTTTACCAAACCAAACTCTTAGGCGTTGGGCTTTGGTGGTGTTGGGAATGAAATCACCAATAAAGGTGGGTATAGGCAGGGCTTTAATGACTACATTATGACCAAAATCGCTGCCACAGACTCCACAATGGGAACAACCTTCAAAAGAGCAGTCGGGAACAATTGCTGCCTCTAAAGCCCGTTTTAAGTCTTCCTGTAGCCATTTTTTATCTATGCCTGTATCAATATGATCCCAGGGTAGGGGGATATCAAGGGGGGAATTTTGATCTAGTTTGTCTTTTGTTTCCTTGGTATTGAATAAATTCCACTCGCCGTTTTCAACTAGACGATATTTCCAGTCTAGACCAGCTTGAGATATGGCATCACTCCAAGCTGTAAATGCCTGATCTACGTTGTCATACCAAGAATCCATACCCGCGCCCAATTTCCAAGCTTGATGTAATACTTTACCTAAAGAGCGATCGCCCCTACCAATAAAGTCTTCCATGGCCGAAATACGCACATCCGTGAAATTTACCTTCACCCCCCGCAGAGAGCGAAATTCTTGCCGCAATAAGTTTTGTTTCCTTTTAAATTCTGAGGTAGAAACTGAATGCCATTGAAATGGTGTGTGTGGCTTAGGCGTAAAGTTAGAAATCGTTAAGTTAAAGTTCAGTAGTTTCCTACCTTTCTCCCAACATTCCTGTTGTAACCAACTTACCGTTTCCACAATGCCCAACACATCGACATCTGTTTCGCCGGGTAAGCCAATCATAAAATACAACTTGATTTTATTCCACCCTTTTTCCCAAGCAGTTTTCACTCCCCGTAACAATTCTTCATTTGTCAATCCCTTATTGATAATATCTCGCATTCGCTGAGTTCCAGCTTCCGGCGCGAAAGTCAAACTTCCTTGCCTTGTTCCCCCCAGAATGTTGGCGATATTTTCATCAAATCTATCTACTCGCTGACTGGGTAAAGTTAGGGAAATATTCTCATTTTTCAACCGATTTTTGATTTCCATCCCTACGGCAGGCAGAGATAAATAATCAGAACAACTCAGAGATAATAGAGAAAATTCATTATAACCTGTAGCCCGCATTCCTGCTTCTATGGCTTCTACTACCTTCTCTGGTTCTACATCTCGTGCTGGACGAGTCAGCATTCCTGGTTGACAAAAGCGACAGCCACGGGTGCAACCGCGCCTAATTTCAATTGTCAAACGGTCGTGGACTGTTTCCACAAAGGGAACTAAACCAATAGAATAGGCCGGAATTGGGGTCGCTACCCGGCGCAAAATTCTTTTTGGCACCTCTGGACGCAGGGGAGATACTGCACCACCCTCTACCATTTGATAAAATTGAGGCACATACACGCCCGGATTTTGTGCTAATTTTAGTAACAATTCCTGGCGACTCAACCCGGCTTTTTTTCCCTCTGCCAATACCACACCAATTTCTGGCAGTAGTTCTTCCCCATCTCCCAAGGCAAAAAAATCGAAGAAGTCGGCGTAGGGTTCAGGGTTCGATGTTGCTGTTTGCCCACCGGCGAAAATTAGGGGATAATTTCCCTGGGAGCGTTCTTGCGATGTTAGAGGAATTTGGGCTAAGTCCAACATTTCTAGGATGTTGGTGGCACCTAATTCATAACTAAGATTAAAGCCTAAAATGTCAAATTCCGTCAACCAGCGTTTAGACTCTACCGCAAACAAAGGTGTATGGGTGTGGCGGAGTTTAGCCGCTAAGTCTGTTCCTGGTAAATAAGAGCGATCGCACAACTGGCCTGGTTGGGCATTTAAAATGTTATAGAGGATAATATGCCCTAAATTAGATGCCCCTACTTCATATACCTCTGGGTATGTTAACACCCAGCGTATTGTTGCCGAGTCCCAAGGCTTATGTACTGCTAAACGCTCGTTTCCCAGATAACGGGCTGGTTTTAAAATATCTGCTGTGATTAATTTTTCTACTAAAACAGCCACTTGCTATCTTCTAGCCAACTTAAATTACACCTAACCGATCCCAACTTAGCATTTATTCGATCTTTTGCCCATAGCATCCATAAGTTTACCCTGGTTTAATAATCTTGCACTAATCTCATGATTAAATAGCAGTCTACGAATTACAGGGTTAAAAGTCTGTTTGTGCCTTGGTTTGAGCAATAACTACGGTTTCCTTGACGGGTACTATGAAATCAATTTAACCGTAAAATTGAATGAGCTTATTTAAACATATACTGTTTTTCTGAGATTGACTACACCTATTAGATATCTTTGCCCAATCTTTATTACTTGAGTAAGCTGTTCTAGATTGAGTTTGCCTTTATTCATTAGACAAGATGCTTTTCCCCTCTGGCTTTCCTCTTGGTTGCATTTTGTATTTTGCACTTTCAACTACTAACCTCTGTTTAAAGATTGTCATAAATGTACCTAAAACAGTATTGATCTATACATTTTTTTTGTCTAATGTAAAAAACAATCAACATAGATATCTAAAGTGCAGATTAATCAAGTGTAACCCAGGTGATCAAACCTACTTCAGCTATCAACTAGCAAAGTTCCGTCACCTGTGCCAATCAGTAAAAATAGACTGGATAACAAACTGTGCATCTCCATCTAATCGTGATCTTAATCACTATCCTAACCTTGATTGGATCACTTTTTATACAAACCTTAATCTTGGATAATAAGTAGTAACTATAGTTTGTTTGTTTGCTATGAGAACTAGATTTGCAATTCGTCAATTGGTAGAGAAAGCTCTGCACATCAGAAAACTAACACCGGAAATAGAAAACGAAATTAACTCAGAATTGACACAGCTAGGTTACATCTCTGATGTTGACTACGAAGCCTTAGAATTATTAATGGCAGAGATGGATGCTGGTCGAGTGCAGTTAGTACCCAGCATGGGTTAAGCACCAAAACAGGATAACATTACAATTATTAACTTATTTCGGTGCGATCGCCCAGCAATCCTCAGCAATTACCATAACTGCTGTATAAAACAATGGAGTTCTTGTTGTGCAACTGGTTCACATTCAGGTTTTGGTTCTTTCGCTAAAAGTTGACTCAATAAAGAAATTACTTCCGTATCTACAGCTAGACGAAATAAACCTATAGGCAAAATTAGATCAGAAGTATCACGTAAATCAGTCATTAATAGTGGTTCACAGCTAAAATCAGCCATTAGCAAAGGGCGTACCCAGCATAACTGACGTGAAACCACAACTTGAATAACTTCTGCATAAAGATTTTTGTTACCACCATCCAACGCAACAATTTGTCCAGATGGGAAATTAGAGATAGTGTCCATAGTTATATAGTAATATGATATTAGGACTTGATCTGCATCAACCGAAATTCATCATTTCCAGCTTTATTAGTAGGGTGCGTCAGATAGAAAAATATGGCTAATGGTGATGAAATTATCGGTTCTGGCGCACCGTAGAAGAAACGAAAAACACAAGCCATATTTATTCAAGTAATGAGTAAGTTCTAAAATATACCACTTTGGTGTTTGGTTTTCCACCCATTGAAAATTTTAGATCACTTGTATTCAGAGCATTAAGGGACTGCCAAGAAATATTTGAGTATTTTTTATTTAGCAGTCCCTAAGACAAAATTTAAGCAAATAAGGCATGAAAATTGTCTAAATTTCTTTACTCTACCTGTTTAATATGTGATATAATCATCATGATTATAAAAATAACCAAAAAATTTTAGCGTCTTTAGACCTGAAATTGTGAGAAAATTAGGTAAATTGCTGTTTAGCAAGTCCTAGACAGGAATACGCCTGTAGTAAATTAAAAATAGAAGAGCAAAGAGTAGTGTCAGTCGAAACTATTGAGAAGCGTTCAACAACCCGCAAGCTCGCGCCTCGGTATCGCGTTCTGCTCCATAATGACGACTACAACTCAATGGAGTATGTGGTTCAAGTTTTAATGACCACCGTACCGAGCCTCACCCAGCCCCAGGCTGTTAGCATCATGATGGAAGCTCACAGTAACGGGTTAGCTTTAGTGATTACTTGCGCTCTAGAACACGCTGAATTTTATTGTGAAACTCTAAAAAGTCACGGTTTGAGCAGCACTATTGAACCTGACGAATAGTTATTGATCATTGGTCATTAGTCAAAATATATACAGCAGGGAATGGACTAAAAGTCTTTTGTTATTTGAGTTCTATGATAACTATATGTTCTCAGGCAACAGACAGCCACCATACTAGACTAATGATGATTGACCCAATTCTATGAAAATCAGCTTTGATCAACTTTCCCAATGCCCCGTCCCCTTGAGAGTGGGCTGTTTTTTGCTGTGTTTATCACTGTTATGGTTGCCAATAGCCACACCAATTTACTTATTAGTGGGTGATGCTAATTTAGTTAGTATCTTGACAATGGTGGTATTATATGTAGAGTTTATTTTTCTTCTCCGATTTTGGGGTAAAAAAGTATATCAGCAAAACCGAATATTCCGCCATTATGGGTTAGACATTTCGCGGAAAAATGCTGTAGATGTGCTAGGTGGTTTGGCTATTGGATTAGTTAGCACGGTAATTTTATTTGGTGTACAAGGTATTTTTGGTTGGTTGGTGTGGCAAAAACCGGGAATTTTTCTAATAAAAATTGTTTTAGAAGGTTTATTAGTTAGCTTGGGTGTGGGTTTTGCTGAAGAATTATTATTTCGGGGTTGGTTATTAGATGAGTTGCAGCGAGATTATAGTTTAAAGATAGCATTGTGGATAGATGCGATTTTATTTGCTGTAGCGCATTTTATCAAACCCTTAGAAGCAATTATTCATACCTTGCCACAATTTCCAGCTTTAGTTCTTTTAGGGTTAACGCAGGTATGGGGTAAACGTTGGAGACGGGGACGTTTAGGTTTACCAATTGGTTTACATGGTGGTTTGGTTTGGGGTTATTACATTATTAATGTTGGGGAATTAGTAAAATATTCTGGACAAGTTCCTGATTGGGTAACGGGTGTGAATAATAATCCTTTACAAGGGGTGATTGGGGCTTTGTTTATGGGTGGTTTGGCTGTATCTATGAGGGTAAGAAGCTTAAAACGTGAAACTTAAAAACTACTGAAAATCGTGGTAATAGTAACAAAAATCACAAAAAACCATCAAAGGTTGGAGTTAATACCTTGATTCAAGGAAATGGATTTAGCATAAAGGAGAGCAAATTCGATTATTTTTTTGGTCGTGTTACTTCTAATCCATCCAATCAAAAAAGATCATTGCAGAACTTGGAGGATTTAAAAAAGTTAGGGATAGATGAAGCCAGAGGTGGACGCGAACAGTTAATGAAAGTTTTTCAGGATGGTTTGAACTCTGCTGAGGTGAAGCGCATAACAACTGAATATGGAACTATCATTGTGAAAAAAGTAGAAGTAGCTAGTGTTGAATCTAAAGGTGCTATAGAAATCTCCTACTTTTATCCTGGTTCTAATCTATCAGCAGTTCCAGAGGTAAGTTCTATTATTCCAAAAATTTATTGCTAGGAGTCAAAATGAACATAAATAACATTAATGAGTCCCAATTTCAGAAAATTGACAGTATTCGGAAGATTATTGTTCACGATCATGCTAGAAGATTTGCATCAATTAATTTACGTAATTTGGGAAAATGTGGACTTAGCTGGAGGAGTGATTTAATTGAGCCAATGGTGATGTTTTCACCAGATGAATCTACTGTTTGGATTGGTGTTGATCAACAGTTAGTTGCTCTTGACTTAAACCAGGGGAAAATTTCTGTTGCTTTACCGCTAAATAGTAGCTTAGTACAAATATTGGCACTTTCGTTTATAACTGTTGTACTAACTGAGTTAGAAGTGTTTATACTTAACTTAGATAATTCTATTCAATGTATTAAAGGACTCCCTGAAATCGGTTCTGAAATATCTATTCAGGGTAAAGATTTAATCATTGGCTTGCTAGATGGAGATGTTTTGATTTTGAATATTGAAACAGGCAATTTTAAGGAAACTGCAATGAGTTATTAGAGAATATTTATCAATTTTTAGTCAGATATTTTAATTTTAGTCTAGTAACTCTTTGAAAAAGCATGAATTTATTTCACGCAGAGGCGCAGAGACGCAGAGAGTAAGAGTTTGGGAGATGGAATGATCTTTACCTAAAACAAAAACGCCCCCCGATACCGGAGAGCGCTTTTAACTAAA
>NZ_JAYGHC010000049.1:0-39063 GCF_034932285.1 Cronbergia sp. UHCC 0137 | reverse complement strand
CCCTTGGATTTTATGCGGGATGCAACAGATGGGGTAATGGCTGGGGAAATTGGTCAAGTCATTAACCGCAATGCTGCTAATGGAGGTAAAAGTGATGAGTTTTTTGCTAAAGCTGGGGATTTGTTAGCAAAAGCACTATTACAGTTAGTCAAGGGTTCAGCTTACCCAGATATGGCCATGCTGTATGCGGTGTTGCGGTTGCCAAAATTGGTACAACGTCTTGATCATGCGGTACAGTCCAAACGCTTAGATGAATGGGTTGCCACTTCGTTTATGTCAGTTTTTGAGTGCTAAGGACGCAGAAAAGACTATTTCCGGGATTTTGACGACAGCCGCCGGGACTTTCTCATCTTTTATTCAAGCTGATTTGTTACGGGCATTCATCGGTAAATTGGATATTCCTACTCAGCTATCAGGTAGAGAAATGGTGGTGTTCAAGCTAGATGATGAACGTCGCAGTGTGGTTGGTCTTTTACTGGCAGCAGCAATGCACTTAATGATTGTCGGTAATTTGAGCCACCCCTGTCAAGACCCGTTGATTATTTCTTTGGATGAATTACCATCAATTAAGCTGGATAGACTGCCTCAGTGGATTAATGAATACCGTTCTAATGGGGCTTGTTTTATCTTAGGTATCCAAAGTTTAGAGCAGCTTTACGATATTTATGGCGATAAAATGGGGAGTGCGATCGCTTCGGCTTGTAGTACCCATGTTCTGTTCAATCCGGGTAATTACAAAACGGCAGAGGATTACTTAAAGCGTTACGGGGAAAAGGAAGTGCTGATTAAAAATCGGACTACAGGGCGATCGCTTGGTGGACAAATGAGTCGTTCCATTAGTTGGAGTGAGAACTTACAAAAAATGCCTGTTATCAGTGCAGATGAAATTCTCAAGTTTCCCCAAGGTAAATGTGTAATTACCAGTCCCGGTTACAGTTCCGGGGGACAAGCATCAATTCCTTATCCTTTAATTATTCCGGTGTCGAAAACAGATGAAAAACGAGCTAAGGACAGTGAAGCACTTTGGGACACACAAGTTAGACTGGCTTTAGAAAGTCAGGTGAGAATTCCTGATATTAAGATGTTGACACAGGCATTGTATGACCGCATTGAGGAAGCAGGACGGATGTTGCCATTACCAGAGGAAGATGTGGTAACAGTACAGGGGTCTGGTAATCATCAAGAAACTGATGTTTTGGAGAATTTTACAACACGAGTTTATCAAACTCCAGGATTGCAAGGTTGACAGGCAGTAATTACCAACGCCAACCAACCGCAGGGAGCGATTGCGCGGAGCGCAGTGCCAGAGGCGATCGCCACGAATCACAAAAAATATTTCTAGGCAGGTTTTGGGAGTGCCAATCACCAAGTTAAAGCAACTCTGAAAATCGGCACTCCAAGGTCATAACTTTACGCTTCTGCTAAAAAGGGATAGTCAGTGTAGCCCTGTTCTGTGCCGCCGTAAAAGGTACTGCGATCATAGGGATTTAACGACGCATTCAAGGCAAAACGTTTCACAAGGTCAGGATTGGAAATATAGATGCGACCATAGGCAATCAGATCAGCTTCGCCCTTGGCGATGATTTGTTCGCCAATTTCACGGTTTAATCCGCCAGCGGCAATAATTTTGTTGTTAAACAGGGGACGGAAAAAACCAGAGGTGAGGTCGCTACTGAGATGTTCTAGGGTATCTTGGCTCCCATTGAGACGGGGTTCGATGAGGTGCAGGTAGGCTAAGTTAAATTTGTTGAGTTCCTGCACCACATAGCTGAAGAGGGTCTTGGGGTCTGAGTCGCCCATATCGTTAAAACTGCCGGAGGGAGATAATCGCAAACCAATGCGATCGCCACCCCAGACTTCAATCACGGCTTCCAGAACTTCCATCAAAAAGCGCGAGCGCTTTTCTACTGAGCCGCCATAGGCATCGGTGCGGTGGTTGGTGCAGTCTTGCAAAAATTGATCAATCAGATAACCATTTGCACCATGTACTTCAACACCATCAAAGCCTGCTTCGAGGGCATTTTTCGCACCTTGACGATATTGGTCAATCACACTGGGGATTTCTTCGAGTTCAAGGGCGCGGGGCGCGACGTAGGGTTTCATGCCTTCGTAGGTTCCGACTTCTCCTGTTGGAGCGATCGCGCTAGGGGCAACGGGTAATTCACCATTTGGCTGAAAATCAGGATGGGAAATGCGCCCAACGTGCCAGAGTTGCAGAAAAATGCGACCACCTTGGTCGTGAACCGCTTGGGTAACTTTTTTCCAGCCAGCAATCTGTTCAGCAGAATGGATGCCGGGGGTAGCGGGATAACCTTGTCCTTGGGGACAGACTTGGGTTGCTTCGGAAATAATCAGTCCAGCGGTTGCTCGTTGTGCATAGTAGGTGGCATGGAGTTCGTAGGGAACGTTACCAGCCGCAGCACGACAGCGGGTTAAAGGAGCCATTACCAGACGATTCGGTAAGGTGTAAGTACCGAGTTGTATAGGGGTTAATAATTGCAGCGTGTTATCCATAAGTCTAACTGGAATCGTTTTTAAGTATCTAGGATAATCTATATCAAAATTTCATTCTTGTTCCTTTTCCTGTCGCGAGAATCGCTACAACAACCATAATTATAATATCAGTAAATTTGCGATAAATACTTTTTTGATTTGCTCACTTCCAGGTCAAATTATATCAGTAGACCTCTTGCATAAATACTTTGGTGTTGCCAAGAATATTCTTGAAAAGATCACGCAATCGCGCTTTTCTGCGAAACGCTACGCGAAAGCGTGCCTCTTACAGAGAAACTACGTTAACGTGTAACGTGCCGGAGGCATATCTCGCAGAGTAGGCGCAAAGACGCAAAGAAGAATTTGAAAATCACGACTTTTGCAAGAAGTCTAGTTAATCATCTGTAGTGGGAGTCTCCTATAAATTTTAGATTGACAAAAAATGTATTGTACCTGAGAAAATACCTATATAATCAGCAATATATCTTTAACATCAAATTATGAGAACTTCTCCAACCAAGTGCTTACTGACTATTTTTTGTGGAATGATCACTCTATGTAGCATAGTTCCCTCAAGTATAGGGTCAAAACCAAAACCTAATTCACATTCCTACATATCTAAACAACCAAATTACACTCAACTGAAAAAATTATTAGCAGCAGGTAAATGGAAAGAAGCTGACTTAGAAACTTGGAAACAAATGGTGATGTTTTCAAAATCTGGTGATAATTATCTTACCTCTGATGAAATGAACAACTTTCCCTGTAATCATCTTGGTATTTTAAACCAACTTTGGCTCAAGTCCAGTAAAAACCGATTTGGTTTTAGTGTTCAGCGCAAAATTTGGCAAGATTTTGGAGGTAAAGCGAATTTTGATGAGAATATCTACAGAAAATTTGTGATTCGTGTTGGCTGGTATACAAAAGATTCAACGGTTATCGGTGGTTATCGGACTATTAATACTAATAATCTCAATTATTCCTTGAAAGCTCCTCCAGGACATTTACCTGGTATTCCTCTATCAGATTATGGTGTTGGTGGTGGTTTTGGTGGTGCTAGTGGTTGGCGTTTTATTCCCCGTGCGGCATTTTGCAAGATTTAGTATGAATTTTTCATCGAAGTTCACCGCAACAATGCTGAGTAAAAAAGTAAATTTGGTATTTGACAAAAGAGGGTTAAATGATAACTTCAGATATATCATCTAAATTGACCAGTAACGATATATCCTGATTAATTTTATTTGATTGGGCATCATTCTCTTGAGGTTGATTCAGGAGTTTAATTAACCATCTTTCAGTCTGCCGATGATACTTTTTATGCCAACGTATATTTAATCTTTGGGGTGGTTTTACATGGTCTAATGCTAAAATCACAAGCTGCATTTGGTTAGGAATAACTGAGTATTGAACGGTCGTAGTCCACAATTTTACTCGGTCTTGCCAGCTAAACTGAGGATGACGCACAGCCCATTCATAAAGTCTGGGAATACCTTGTTTAAATGCTATATTTGTGATGACTTGAATAAAGTAATTATCGTTATTAATCATTAAGGGGGCAATGACTGGGTTGTCAACTAATAACTTTTTACGAGATTGAAAAAGTTCGGGTGCAAGTTCCTGTACTTGAGCAACCCATTGAGCAATTTGAGGATGGGCATTTAATAAAGGTTCTACAGGTAGTTGTAAAAATAATTGTTTCATCAGCAAATGGAAGTTATCGGCAATAATAGAATCAACAGCAGAGTGATTTGGATGATGGTTTTGCTGAGTAAATAAAAGTTGTTGCTGTGTTTTCTTAATTTGTTGAATATCAGCCAGATTGATTATTGGCATAGTTGGGAGAAAATTACATCTCTCCCATGCAGCGGTTAGCTGCAAATTAATTATTTTGATTAATTATTGCCTTCGTTGTTTGGCTTTGGCAATGATTTCTCTCATGTTTAAGGGTGTAGATTCTCCACTATCAATACCTTCTTTAATCTTTTGTTTTAACTCAGCAAGACGTATTTGTTTCATGGCATCCTGTACTTTTTTAATGAACCACATAACTTCTCTAATCATTTTAATGATATTCCTTAAACATCCCACCTTCTAAGTTAGTATGATTGCTAGTTTCTTGAGTTAATTACTATGAAATAGATTCAGATAGCAAGCCTGACATATCTAATAATCGCTCAGACCAAAGACCAGATTGTTCTGCAACTTCTGTCCGCACTTTTTCATCTGCCCAAATATCATTCCAAGTTAATTCCCACATCGCTAATTGAACTTGAATATTCACCAATTCCTCAGCTTGAACAGGTTCTATTTCTGCTGCTGTCCACTCAATAAACAACTTTGTTTCTGAAATTACACTTTTCACCGCTTCTTTATAAGCAATCTGAGAAAATGACTTAATTCGTGCTAAATTAGCCGCTATATGTCCTAAGCGATTTGGTATATTGTTGAGTTGAAAACGAGCTTGTTTTTCATCTAAATTCTCGCTCATAAAAACCATCAAATAAAAGGTTGATTGTTTTCACTTTACTATGATAACTGATAACTTTTTTAATCCTACCCTATGAGTACGTTGTTAAGGGTAGGTATTTCTGCAAATTTAACAACTCAAAATGCTATGTTTCAGGTCTAGCAACTGCATCCAACAACACCAACCCCAGTTGCTTCAATAAAGCAGTATTCCCATCAGGACAGCCATATTGAATTAGGCACTTGGCACAACCAGTATGACAATTACAATCTCGTGCGATCGCCCCCGCAACCTCCACAAGTTTTGGCAGATGTTTAAACACAGCTTCAGCCGCACCATTGCCGCCATCACTGGTATCATAGAAGTAACCTATGTAATTGTTATTTTCCTCTAACTCCTTCACTACTGTAAAATTCACCTGTTTGGGGTCAACTCTCGCTACAAGCTGTAATGCTCTCATAATTTGATGTCCAAAGCTGTGCATAGCAATGAAGGGACTGGAATATTCCCACAACTGTTGATAACCAGAAGGTATCGGTTCTTGACTGCGGGTTAAACTGGTTCTAGTTTCTTTAGCAAACTGTTGGATGTATTCTCGCGCACTTGAGTTAATTGTTACTTTCACCATAGGGGCAGAAAACTGGGTGCGAAAAGGCTGTTCAAACTTGGCTTCTGACAGGGTTTTGACAATTACAGCTTTGCGGGTGAGTTTACGACATAGGGGACAACGCGGTTGTTGAGGTAAGGGTTCTTTATAGTTGAGACACCGTTTATTCAAACAAGTCTGCTCGTAAATTTGCGTCATTAAACTGTAACCGCTGGTAATGTGTTTAACTTCACCAAAACTCAGTTCTAGGGTTAAGTATTCCTGACATGACTTACGCAAAATCTCTCTCAAACCCTCATTTCTCTGTGTTCTCTGTGCCTCTGTGGTTCGTTTATTCCGTAACTCGTGCGTAAGTCCTACTTGACAGTCTTCAACTTCAGATAAAGGTGCAGAGTGCGAAATTTTCCCCTTTATTTTCTGTTCCTGTTCCCCCTGTTTCTTTTCTTCTATAGCATCTGAAGAAAACAGCAATGGTAAATTTACTGGGTCAGTTAACACAGTTAAACTACTGGTTTGTGATACAGTAGTTGCAACTGTAAAAATTGCCTTATCTGTTGTTTGTTTTAAAATCGCTAGTTTACTGTTAAGGTCTAAGGAAATACACTGGTAAGTTAGCATTTCTCCCTTCGCATTTTGGCGTTTATAAATAGCTTGGGGATGCACTTCTCGATAAGCGATATCTTCAGATATTTCCTCTAATTCTTCCCCAGAAATTGCATCTACTAATTTGATAGTTGTTTGCGCTTGGTTGGGTGACAATTATTTGTCTGGGTGGTGAAGCTGCGCCACTTTTGCGAATCCAAATTAAGGGTTTGGGGTTGAGTTTAGTGGGTTTTAAACCGGAGATTTTCAAAGCTAATTGTTTAGGATTTCCACAAGTAGCACTGAGGAAGATAAATTGCAGTTTTTGCGAATCACCACCGTAATGATCTACTGCTAATTTAATGCGGCGAATTAACCAAGCCATATTTGCGCCATAGCTACCGGAAAGGGTGTGTGCTTCATCAATTAAGATGTAGCGTAATTGTTGATAAAAGTTTGCCCAATTTGGTGATTTCCAAACTTGTTTGAGTTGGAAGTGAATTAATTCGGGAGTGACACCTAATATATGGGGTTCACTGGCCAGGATTTGTTCTCTTTCTGCTGATTTGACATCTCCTGTGATCATTGCTAGGACTGGGCGATATTTTGGGGGTATGGTAGAAAGTAATTGTGAGATTTTATGGAATTGGTCAAGTGCTAATGCTCGTAGTCCATAAAATGCTAAAGCTCGGTGTTCTTGATTGATGCAACCTTCGATAATGCCGGGGTATGTGCTGAGGGTTTTACCACTGGCTGTAGGGGAGGTGAGGATGAAACTTTTACCTGTTCTAATTGCTTGTAAGGCTTTGATTTGATGGGAGTAAAGTTGGGTGATTCCTAATGATTGTAGGGCTTTGATTAATTGTTTTGGTAGGTCTTTGGGGATGGTTTTGAGGTTAGGTTCGGTGGCGGGAATTGTTTGTTGATAGAGTATTTCTTCTGCTAGAAATTCGGCGATTTCTGTTGGTTCTGGGGGATGGTGATTGGTGTGGGAATTTTCGGCAATGGGTGTGGTAGGTGGTGTCCACAGGCTTTGTAGTAATAAGCTGTAGTTGGGCGTGTTCATGGTGGTGTTTTTTGAACTTTGCCCTCATAAATCCCCCAGTGGGGGAATGATACCAAAGTAGAATTGGTAATCTACGTAACTCCCGTAAATTTTTTAAATCGAGTTCAAAATTTTACATTTTTAATTTGTATGTCCGCATGAGCGACAAACACGAACTTGCTGATTTTTTTCGTTAACTGTCAGCATCATTCCTCTTGTTCCACATTGAGGGCATTGGGGTCCAGTTATCTTCTTATCTTTAGGTAGCTTGATTTTGTGATTACAGGAACGACATTGACGGTAGCGATAATTTCCTTTGCTGACTGTCATGGCTGGTGTGCCACATTTTGGGCAAATATCTCCTTGAGTATAAATATTACTGTGTTGCGTTCCACTTCCACAGTGAATACAGATATAATATTTTTTTTCTGGTGATTTATGTTTACTTTCTCGACTATCAATTATTGCTTCACATCCCCAGCAGTCATTTAAGTAAATATTACGGTCATGACCAATTCCATGTTTGCAAGAGAAAACTGTTACGCTGAATTTAGCCTGAAACTTAGCATATTTGATACGATGTGGCATCGCATCTTCACACACGGAACATTTTAATCTTAACCGAATTTCATTGATGCGATTAACCCAACCTGATAACTTTGGAACATAATCTTCAGGTTTTTCCATTTCCTTAATTTTCGGTACAATATCTGCTATTTCAAAAAGCTCTAGTAAAGACCAATCTCTCCAATCTTGTGAACAATCAGCATAAAGCCGCGCACCATAAGATGATCCAAAACTGGAATTATCAGTTTTCTTAGAGTCGAATAAATCACAAGCTGTTCTTAGTCTTGGGCAGTAAGCAAGAGAGACTCGGTTAGTTTTTAACTGCTTATCTTCATCTGTTGCCCAAGGTTTTGCGACACAATATTTAACTTTTTTAGGTTTACATAAGGGAAGTAATGGGTCTATATCTATAGTTTCAAGAGAAGTGTCTGCTTGTTGTATTACATAATCTATTAACAGTTCATCTACTTTTTGAAAACCTTGATTAGCACGATTTCGATTTTCTTTCACCCATATAATGTTGAGTACGCATCTAACCAAAGAGTCATTTTCTGGATAATTGTTTATGATTTTCTTCAGTGCATTTAGAAAGTTAGATGTATTTTTACTTTCTTTCTCCAACCGATAAACACACATTATTTTTGCTTTTCTCGATAAATAATGCCAAAAGGATAAGTCATCAGATTCTATTAATGACCATATTAAATTAACTTGCTCATCTGGAGGTAAGAAAGAAAAACATTGAAGTATGGGTTCTTGATATTTTAACCATTTTGGTAGTCTTTCTATTAATTCAATCTGTTCTTTAATAGAAAAAGTTTTGAGAATATTTGCTATTTTTACGATAATATCTTTATTTTCTACTGCATCTTCTTTTTTGAGTTTGGATAAAAGTATATTAACTTTCTCCTGTGCTGGCAAAAACTTTAATATTTCATCGTATTTTTTTACACTCTCTGGTAGTAAAGACAACAGTTTCGGAAGGTTATTGTTTAAATTTTCAGTTAGTAATTGTGAAATTCTAGCTATGATAAATTCATGATCATTAACATTATTTTTAAATTTGTCTACAAGGATAGTAATTTGTTCAATATGTGGTAAAAATCTTAAAATAGCATCGTGACTTTTAATCCAATATTTATCTTGAAATATGGAAATTAGTGAAGGAATTTCTTCTAGTGCAGATTCTTCAAGTATTTTAGCAATTTCTAAAAATTTATCTTGATGACTTAAATCTTTTGGATTACTAATTTGACTCACAAGTATTCCAATACGTCTATCTCGCGGTGCTATAGTCCAAATATGTTTTTCTAGAATAATATAATTAGGTATTAAGCCCCACAGAGAAATTGATGTTGAAACTTCTAAAATATCTTGCAAATCATTTAATAGTGTTTCTTTAATATGAGAATCATTTTGCACATGACTTATAAGTTCAATTAAGCATTTGATCTGTAGTTCTTGATTCAGTTTTTTACGATGTTCTGGAGCATCTAAATATAATTCATACAACTTATTTATAACCTTATTGCATAAATTTGAATTAAGATTTTGAGACTTGTTTATTATATTAAATATGTCTTCTCGTAAACTATCATCTATTTCTTTAGTGAAATCATCCATTAAAATTTGTAAGAATAGTTGACGTTGATCTTTATCAGGTATTACTGGTGTAAGACTTTCAACTTCAAAGTAAAGCGATATAGGTTCTGGTAGATCACGTAAAAAACGTCGTTTTTCCCATAATGCGTATCTGTTTAATTTTTGAGATGCTAAAGATACAGCTTCATCTAGAGAATGATTATTGAGATAACCCCAAAGTCCAAAAGCACAAAATCTAGGATCTTTGTGGCTCAGACAACGTTCAATAATATCTGAATCTGTTTCTTCTTTATTAAGTAAGCGTACATTTATTGCTCTACATTCATTGCCATCTCGCTGCAATTCAAATTTTACAAGTCTTCCTGGTTGTAAATCTAATTCGGAGCAATTAATTTCTTTTTTATGTACTAATATATTGTCTTGATAATCAGAGTCTATAAACCAATAATTATTGGGATTAGTAGAGTTACAAAAATTTTTCAGTTTGCCAACTTCCTTAAATAAATTTAAGTTTTTAGCTATTGCTTTATTAGTTTGCGGATTTATTTTTACATTAAATGTGACTAATATTCCCTCTCTCAAACAAGTTTCTTCACAACGAACTTGCTCTCTATAGACTTTTATTTGTGATCCATCTTCACGTTGAATATACCCAAAATTATTTTCTCTTCCTCTTGTGGAGTCATACCCACCAAACCACTTTACAAAACCAATTTCCCTCATGGTTCACCTGTGTTTATATAGTCTACATAACTATTATTGCCACAGATGCAGGACTTTTATACAGTCTGTACTCGTATTTTTCGTCAAAATTCTCACTCAAAGCCTTATAAAATCTATAATTGGTCATCAACCAAGATAATAAACCAGAAAATCATTCTCGACGTACTCAGTTCATGTATCGTCTCCTTGAGTTCGCTCACAAATTCCAACTCACAATTAAATTAGAGCCAAACCTAGCTATATCAAGGGTTTTGACTATTTTTTAGTATTAATTTTTCAAACGAACTCTGGGAGAGCCAAGCCGATTTATTTAATATTTTCCATAGGAATTATTTTTTCTATTTATTTTATCAACTCTAAATATCGACAATGATTAAAAATATTGTAGATTTTATACTAAGTTAAACTTACAGTAATAAAATCCACAATATCTAATCATACCATAATTAAGCTAGATTGAATAACTTAGTAATACTAAGAATTATTACCAACAAATCCCTACCCTCAACACCCCTCTTAATAGACATTTCCAAATCCAAAATCATAGTCACCGCTTTAGCCAAAGCATTGATACTTGTATTTGCTACCTCCTGACGCAAATAGTAAATACGATGAGGATTGCTGATATTACACAATTGAGCTAATTCACCATCCTTCTTCACCCCAGAAACAATCGCAGACTTCACCCATAACCAAGTTCTAAACTGCGTTAAAATAGTGCTGACAATCACCATTAAAGGTTGAGAACGAGACAGTAAATCATCCAACAATTGCAAAACTTGATGGCTTTTGCCTTCACGCATAGCCGCAGCCAATTGTAGGCTATTCTGAGTTTGACATGGAACTAACTCCTGTACCTCCGCAAGTTCTAACTTTCTACCCTGAGCATAGATAGACAGTTTGCGTAACTCAGAAGCTGCACGGGTCATATCATTACCAATAGCTTGTGCTAAATATGTCACCGCATCCTCTGACAACAGCAGTTTAATTTTCTTAGCTGTCACAGCATTATCAGTAGTGTTCCTGTAGAGTTTTGCAGGAAGCGAAACTATCGCCTGTTCAATCAAATCATACCGCCAAGGTGGTATCAACGAAAACTCAAACAACGTCCCATACTTGACCAAATGTTTGTAAACCTTCAGCCGCTTATCCACATTATTAGCCACAAACACCAAAATTGTCGAATTAGGTACTTGCACCAACTGTTGCAAGGTTTCCAACTCAGGATCACCCCACTGCTTGAGGTGGCAATTTTCCACAATTACCAGTTTTTTACCACCAGTCAGGGAACGAGTACGAGCCACACTCAAAGCTTTATCAAGCTGAATAGCCGGAAATCGGTGATAACATAGAGTCAGCCATTGGGTATCAATCTCCGTTTTGTACTGGTTTAGCTGTGACTGAATCGCGTATTCATCATCACCCGTGAGCAAAACAATCATCCTGTGACCCTCCCATTATGACTGTGATTGCTTGTCTTAATCAACACAGTCAGGGGTTTTGGACTTTGAGTAGCTCGTTGCAACATTTTAGCGATCGCCTCTTTGCTATTCTCAAACTTTTGCAGGTAAGCTGGTGTCACCTCTAAAATTGCCTTAGACCCTTGCAATTTCACCAGATTTGCATGAGCCAACAGCTTTTGATGGTTGGGTTTCGCCTTATCCATCACAGAAAGCCAAATTTGCGCTAAATTAGCAGTATTAGAAGTATTAGCGGTATTGGTTGCAACTGCTGGTAACAAGCTATCTTTACCTGGATCATCCACAGGTTTATCAGTCACCTTGTTGATGGTGTACGTGCCAAAAGTTGGTAACAATTTGCCATCATGCCCTGGTTTAACTTTTGTTTTTGTTGCACCCCCAGGCAATAAACCAGGCAGCAAATTGAGTAAACAAACCTCCAGCCACACCGCTGCATTGACCGTATACCGCAGATAATTTTCAGCTTTTTGTAACTCAGCTAAAGACAAATTCAGTGTCTCAAAATTCCAGTGTTTAGCAAAAGCTTTGAGTTGAGTATGGCTGACACAACCAGTCAGTAAAGCTTGTTCCTTGGGTGCAGACTTGATAATCAGTAAATCTCGGTATGTTTGCAGTAAATTTGAGATAATCAACTTGGGCGTTTTCCCAGAGTCTACTAATTCTCTGGCTACTTGCAGCAAGTTAAAAGTGTTGTTGGTAGAGATGGCCTGTAAAATAGCGATTAGCTCTGCTTCTGTGACACCACCAACGATTTCCATGACATGATGGGCAGTGATATCTACATCTAAAAGACTGGTCTGACCGAGTAATTGTAGCGCATCCCGTAAACCACCATCACTCAGTCGAGCGATCGCGCTTAATGCCTCATCATTAATAGAAATAGATTCCGCATCTGCTATAATACGGAGATGCTGCACAATTGTTTGAATTGATAAAGTGCGGAAATTAAACACCTGACAACGACTGACAATAGTAGGTAAAACCTTGTGCTGTTCTGTGGTGCAGAGAATGAAGACAACATGAGGTGGTGGTTCTTCAATACATTTGAGTAAAGCATTGAAGGCATTACCGGTTAAGCAGTGGCATTCATCTAAAATAAAAATTCGATAACGTCCGGCTATTGGTGCTAAAGTACCAACTGCCTTGTCTGCCAGTAACCGTAATGTCCAACGTGCCTGACCAGCAGGTGGTTCTCCACAACGCAAGGCGATTAGTTTTGCTTCCACCTCTCCATCAATAATCGTTTGACGAGGCGGCGTTTTACTGGGCTTGCGGTTTAATGCTGAATCTATACCTTCTTTTACCAATCGTTCCCTGAGATTTGCGACTGTGTTTCGGTGGCAACTAAAGGCGGTAGCAGCCTCCTCGTCCGTCCATCCTTGTCCATTGACATCAATGTTTAACAGAATATTGGCGTGCTTAATTTTGTAAGCCGCTGCTTTGCCTGTGGATACCAAATCTTGTAGGGTCTGCCGTTCTTCTTGACTTAACCGGACAATATAAGTCTTGAGCATAATCAGTTATGAGGATATCTGCTGAGGTTTACAGTTAATAGCCTCTCTCTTTTACTTCAAACTCATAATTTTTAGCTTGACAGACCACTAGCAATCTTTCCTATCCCCTGGGTAAATCCTGATATTAATACTTGCTTTATATAAGTTATATTCATGAATTTTTTGTAAAATTAGGTACTAATTCGGTTTTGAATTTAGTGATTTATTGTATAATTTTATTCTGGACAATAAGTCTAATAAGATACACACAAAAAACCAGATCAGTCAAATAGCAACCAGTATACAGACTTTGCCGATTTATTTTAGCGACATTGTTAAATAATCTGGATAGTTTTTCCTGGAATAAATAGCTATTGCTGATGGGGTTTGATGGGGGTTTAAGAAAGGAATTGCGGTAGAGAGTGCAAATCTCTATCTATGTTCAAAGTCATTAATCAAATAAATTATTTACCAAATTTACCAAAACCACCCAGGTGCCATGCTTAACACAGCTACCAATGAATTAAAACATGAGATATCTCAACTGCTGCGAGAGTATCAGCAATCACGATCAGAAAAAGTTCGCAATCAATTGGTAAAACTAAATTTTGGACTGGTGAGAAAAGAAGCTCACTACTGGATTAATCAATGTCATGAAAGCTACGAAGATTTACTTCAGGTAGGCTGCTTAGGTTTAATCAGGGCTGTAGAAAGGTTTGAACTATCTAAAGGCCACGCTTTTAGTTCCTATGCGACTCCTTATATTCGCGGTGAAATACAACACTATCTGCGAGATAAAGGTGTGACAGTCCGAATACCCCGACGGTGGTTAGCACTCCAACAACAGGCCATAGGAATATCCCACTCTTTACGTGAAAAATATAATCGCCAACCTACAGATGCAGAGTTAGCAGCAGCTTTAGAAATTACTCTATCTGAATGGCAAGAAATTAAATTGGCATGGATAAATCGATCGCCCTTGAGTTTAGATGTACCAATTCAAGATGGAGAAGAGGGTTCTACTTGTCTGGGTGAGTTAGTTCCAGATCCTAACTATCGGAGTTTCCAACTAGCTCAAGAAGATCAGATTCGTCTACAACAAGCTTTAATTCAGCTAGAAAAGCGGACTCGCGAGGTTCTAGAATGTGTATTTTTACAGGATTTAACACAAAAACAAGTAGCTGAACAATTGGGGATTAGTGTAGTAACGGTATCTCGTAGAGTCAAAAAAGGGCTAGATTTACTCAAAAATCTGATGAAAGCCGGGGAGGATTAGCTATCAATGGGTTAAAGCAAAATTGAACCTGGGCTAGAGTGTGAAAAATAACCGTTACAATGTCAGAATATTAGGTTATAAACGGTTATAAACAAATTACTGACAACTCTGGGTCTTGAAACCGGATAGAGTCAAAGAAACAAAAAACGCTTGTAATACCAATTTCAGGCGTGTTGATGTTCACAGGTAAATTTTCCCGTAGCTTTTGAGAACAGCTAATGTATAAACCATCCCTAATCACATTTACAGCTATTTTAACTATAGCGATCGCTGGGTGTACTATCGGCGATACAGGCACACCAGAAGCCACTAACACGGCTGACCCTAACGCCACTCCCCCAGTAGCAACCAATACTGAACCACAAATTCCCACCTTTCAAAATCCTCCAATCGTACCACCCCAAAACACACCCCCAGTTACACCATCAGTTCCTAGTTTGATTCAATCCACGAATACCAAAGAACGATTAGACTTATTAACAAGAGGACGACCTGACCCATTTGCTCAAATTATTGGTCAACAAGTACCTCTATCTCAAGTACCTCTATCTTCTGACACTCCAGGAGGAATCAGACAAGTTCCTACATTGCCTCCCTTACCTGTTTCCATAGCACCACAACCTAAACCACAGATTAAACCCCAACCTAAACCACAAATTAAACCCAAACCTAAACCATCTGTGGCCAATGTTTTACCAAAGGTTCAACCTCAAGTTATTACCAATCCTCCCTTAGCATCTGTATTACCACCAACACCACAACCTAATGCTGCTAAAGCGGTTTTAGTCACAGGAGTAGTTTTAATTGGTAAAGCACCCCAGGCAATTATTAAAGTACCGGAAGAATCAACAGGTCGTTATGTACGAGCCGGACAACGATTGGTGAATGGGGTTTTAATTAAACGCATTGAAATGAATAAAGGTTCTAATCCTGTGGTGATTTTGGAACAAAATGGGATTGAAGTCTCTAAAGAAGTAGGAGAAACATCTGCTATCACTCCTAATCCCTCCTAGTTGATCAAATTTATCTGGTGGTAATACTATTTCGATGTTGATACCAGTTACTAATTAACGCAAGTTCACAATTATATGGTGCAGAGTAAAGAAAAAATTGAATTTGCTGGTTTGCCTTTAGCTGTATATCGAGAGATAGCGGCTCATCTATGTCAGTTGGAAGGAGTGAAAGTAGATTTAATTCCCCAAACTTCTCCAGATTTTGATTACAATCAAAGCCAAATCAGTGGTTTGCATATTAGTTGGAACGACAATGTTAGTTTAGAAAATCGACAACGATTTGGGCAAATTTTGGCATACTATCAAAACCGTTATGGTGTTTGATTTCTGGAATGTAGAGATGTTCTATTGAGCGTCTCTACCAAGTTTCTAAGTAGGTTGGCTTTAAAAATTGTCGTGATAAGATAGGAAAGCTTAAAAAATCTTATTTTTCGTTACATATTTCTGTTTTTCTTCTTCTTGCCTACTAGAGAAGATTGAGAACAATACAGATAAAATAGGTAGTGCAATTTTTAAATGCTGAGGTAAACTGACAAACAGGTACAAGGCAAAATTGACTGATCTTCGGGTTTGGTATTACTGACGATGGAAAACTGGCAATTTCTGATACAGAAACAGGGCGATCGCTCTTGGCAAACTCTGGAATCGCCAAATCTGCAAATTTCAGAAGGATTTTATAGGATTTTGGCTCGTTCTCACCTTCCTAATATAGATGTGGAAGTGCGGGTAACTCACTCGTCAACCCAGAAAGTTCCAAAACGGCAAATTTCTAAGCGATCGCGTCGTACTAATGCAGAAGGACTGATGGCTGTAATTCCCTTTACTCACCTGAACACAGGTCTGTGGGAACTACGGTTGTCTGGTGATTTAATGGCAGATATGCTTGGTCAATCTTGGCAACATAAGCTGTTAATACAAGTCTCCCCCTCACAATTAATTCAGCAGTCAGAAATATTGGAGGCTGAAGAACAAGACACCAATACCTTGAGTGAAGAAGATGCAATCAATCAACCAATTAGTCCAGTTTGGTTCAACGGTGAGACAGTAGAACAGATTTTACAAAACTTAATGGAAATCGCCATACCTAACACTGAATCCTTATTGGAAGTAGAAAAGGTAGGGAATATTCCACCAATTTCCGCTAAATTACCATTTAAATTAACTTTAGATCAAGACACATATATTGCTCTTTGGGGAAAGGCTTTAACCATTAATGGTTATGTGGAACTGCAAGAAGCAGAATCTTCTTCAATAGACCTTGATTCATTACAATTGGTAGTTGAATTGCGATCGCCGTGGGAATCTCAAATCCTCTGGCAAATCCAACAGCCTATACCAAATAAACAACTACCCTTCATCTTCAGCACATCCATTGATATTCCTGCTAACTGCGAATCTAAACTGATTTTGGCAGATATCAATTTGCACGGTACACTAACTGATGTTAGTCAAAAAATCCTGCTAGGTAGCCATAGTTTCACAATTACAGCAGATGTTTCACAACTACTAGCAATCACCAAAGCCCAACCTACAAATCCCAACTCATTAGCCGAAAATAACGAACCAAAAACACAGGAACAACCCACAAAATCAGAATCATCGCTTAACCTGGGTTTGGAACTTTTCAACTTGGTTAAAACTCCAAAACTAGCTCATTTTAGCCTTTTAAAACCATCTCCAACCCAAACCCTACCACCTCTAATTAATCCCAACTTACTATCTACCACAGAGGCAAATTCACTAAAACTACCAAAACTCCCTGAAAGTCAAAAAAAGACAGATGATCCTATCCCAGAAGCAGCTAGTGTCATCCCCCCCATTAATTTGCGAAAGTTAGTAATTAAACCAAAGCAAAAAACTTTTCCTTTCTTGAAACCCTTAGCACCTTTACCAGATAATAAAGAAGCACCAAAAACCCGTGAACTACATATCTG
This sequence comes from Cronbergia sp. UHCC 0137, assembly GCF_034932285.1. NCBI lineage: Bacteria > Bacillati > Cyanobacteriota > Cyanophyceae > Nostocales > Nostocaceae > Cronbergia > Cronbergia sp. UHCC 0137. Next base: position 21,780 of record NZ_JAYGHC010000049.1, on the reverse strand, counting down.
GAAATTTGTTAACTCAAGGGCATCTCAGCATTTATTAGCCTCATCCACAGCAGAAATCACCGGAGAAATACTACCTAGCTACATACCAGATGAGGATGAATTAGCTAGAGAAGAATTAGATAATATAGATGATCAAATTACGATTTCTCCTAGAGAAGAATTAGATAACATAGATGATCAAATTAGAACTTCTCCCAGAGAAGAATTACCAACAATCACCAGCTTAAATACATATCCATTACTCAGGAAATGGATGGAGAGTCAAGGACACATTTTACCTGAACCTCTGCAAATAGAAAGCTTAGACGATGAAATTGATCAATCAATCCAAGAACAGTTACTAGATATTGATCTAAATCTTAATCAATTAACCCAGGAACAGTTATTAGGTATTGATCTTAATCAATCATTGAATGTGGATGAAGAGATAGAAATACCCGTTGAAAATATCTCACCAGAAATTATTATCCCCACCCCAACTCCTTGGTTATCTCCAGAAATCGTGATCGACGATCTTGATAGTGAATTAGGAATTGAGGAAGACTACAAGTTCCTGACAGATGTAACACAAGCAGCATTAGAATTATCCAGTGTCAACAAAGAGGCTGTGCCAACGCCCCAATTATATCTACCAGATGGTGAACTGGTTGCAGGTCAGTCTGTGAGAGTGCGCGTAGAACTACCTTACACATCTTTACCATTAGGGGTAAAATTATGGGTTGAAGATTATCAGACTCGGAGATTACTAGATGGTCCCCATCTGCTACAACACTTATTACCTAACGCTTTAGGAGGACAGGAGGGGATGACTCAACTGAATATTCCCTTTGGCTGTTTAGAAATTCGCATCGAAGCGATCGCCCTCAATCTCCATACCCAAGAAGAAAGTCACAAAGTCAAAGTCATCAAAACCGTAGTTCCTCCCGACTTACCCAATGTCCACCCAGATCAATTTTTTGGTCTATAAAGATTGGTGATGGGTGATTGGGGATTGGTAATAAATAATTAATTATTCCTCCCCTGCCTCCCCTGCCCCCGGTCACTGAGCGTAGCCGTAAAGCCTAACGGCATAGCTGACGCTTACCGCGAAGCGTCTCGAAGAGAAGTGCTGCCCCCTGCCCACAGTAGAATATATATAGGTGTCTAAAATTCGGTTGCTGGCATTATGGAATTGATGAAGCGTGTCCTGCGGGTGGTTAGTGCTAATCTCAACAGTTTAGTCAGAGATGCAGAAGATCCAGAAAAAATTCTGGAAAAAGCCTTTATGGAGATGCAGCAAAATTTATTAGAATTGCGTCGGGGAGTGGCGATCGCGATCGCTACTCAAAAACGCACAGAACGCCAAGCTGCTGCTTCTGTCTCCCAAGCAGAAGAATGGTATCGTCGCGCCCAAATAGCCTTAAAACAAGGTAATGAGTCTCTAGCACGGGAGGCCCTCACCAAACGCCACGCTTATCAACAAACCGCGAAAACCCTATCTAATCAGCTAGAACAGCAAGGAGATGTGGTCGGAAAATTGAAGCAAAATATCCGGGAACTGGAGTTGAAAATTGCTGAACTAAAAACGAAAAAAGATATGTACATCGCTCGCGCACGTTCGGCTGAAGCCTCCTATCGACTTCAAGAAATGCTGAGTGGAATGTCTGATGTAGCGAATACAGGCGTATTGGAGCGGATGGAAGAGAAAGTGCTACAGATAGAAGCTCAATCCGCAGCGATCGCTCAATTGGGTGCTGATGATCTCGAACAAAGGTTTGCAACTTTGGCATCGGTTAATAATAATGATATAAATGCTGAAATAGCAGCAATGAAAATTGAAATACTTAATCAGGTAGACAACACAAAGCAAGATATAGCAGGAGTCAGGAGTCAGGAGTCAGGAGTTAAGAGTCTCTTGCCATAAGGCTTTTACTGTAGATTCTGTATCTCATTCAAGTGCATACCGCTATAATATGGTCTTAGAGGTAAAGCAAAGCACAATATTATCTCCTCAAGAGCAGTTACCGAACAGTCCCTAACGATCAATGTTGGGTAGTTACTGTAGCTGATTTATAGCTTTATGATTCACAATAGTGAGAATAGACTACCCTAAGCCGACAAAATTCAATAGGCATACATAGTTACTAAACTGCAAAAAAGCTAACTGTCCAACACAGCGCGTAAACCTCGAAAGGAAAAATAAAGTTATGGGATTATTTGATCGCCTTAAACGAGTTGTTAATGCTAACCTGAACGATCTGGTAAGTAAAGCAGAAGACCCAGAAAAAATGTTAGAGCAAGCCATCCTGGAAATGCAAGATGACTTGGTACAACTAAAACAGGGGGTTGCACAAGCGATCGCTGCTCAAAAACGGACTGAAAAACAGTATAATGATGGTCAAAATGAAATCAATAAATGGCAACGTAACGCCCAACTTGCACTGCAAAAAGGCGATGAAAACCTAGCCCGTCAAGCCTTAGAGCGCAAAAAAACTTACACAGAAACCAGTGGCGCACTCAAAACCAGCCTAGATCAACAAGTTACCCAGGTAGAAACCCTCAAACGCAACCTGATCCAGCTAGAGAGCAAAATTTCTGAGGCCAAAACCAAAAAAGAAATGCTCAAGGCTCGGATCACCACCGCCAAAGCCCAAGAGCAACTGCAAAACATGGTCAGTGGCATGAATACGAGCAGTGCCATGGCCGCTTTTGACCGGATGGAAGAAAAGGTACTGATGCAAGAGGCTCGCGCTCAGTCATCCGCAGAGTTAGCCGGTGCAGATTTAGAAACCCAATTTGCCCGGTTAGAATCTGGTAGCGATGTAGATGATGAGTTGGAACAAATGAAATTGCTGATGTCCGGTGGTCTAGAGCAAAAAACACTACCAGCATCACAGCCAACCTCCACCGCAAAACCTGCTGAACCAGTTGATGCTGATTTAGAAGCTCTCAAAAAGCAATTAGATAGCCTGTAACTTTTCCAGACACACAATTGAAAATAAGGTGTTGCTGACACCCAAGTATCAATTTAGGTGTAGAGACGTTCCATGGAACGTCTCTACAAAGGCTGACTTCAAATCAGCAACGCCAGAAATAATCCCACGCCACTCAGTTGTGGGATTTTGCCTCCTATTAAGCCGTTACCAATTGGGTTAAATGCTTGAGGATACGCAGCACATCGTACAATTCATTTCCAGGGTTACGCATTAAAAAAACCCTTTGATAAAGCATAAAGGGGTGGTTTTCCTTTAATCAATTTCACAAAAATAAATTCGCTGCCGGTGGCAATCATCCCAAAACTGGGTTTGTCAGGATATGGATTACCTAACATATAAGCTAAAATTTGCGCGAGTCCTTCTTCAATAGAAAATGAAGCTTTTTTTGATTCAATAATCATCACCCAGAATTGGTCTTTTAAAACTAAAATATCCATTCTGCCTTTAATGATTACATCTTCATCGGGTACGTTGATATCTATAGATTCTTCAGATTTTACATAGAACCGAGATAAGTAAAAATCCCCGATAAAAAGTATCGGATCTACAATAGCCATTCTCACAACATCTTCTAACAATGGTGGATAATTGAGAAAATTTAAATAACCGGCTTTGACTTTATCTACAAGTTGTTGATCTAAATCTGTAAGTTCTGGCAAATCCTCTTGCCATTCATAGAAAAATTGCTGATCTAAAACTAACTGAATGCCAAAATTATCAATTAAGTAGCGTAAGTCAATATTTTCTCCTTGAACTATTTGTGCCATAATATTGCTAATTGCTAATTCAGAAAATATTATACTTTCATTCCTCTGTGAACTCTGTGCCTCTGTGGTTAGTTTTTCAGTTACTTCTGCTGAAGTCCTATTTGATTGCTTGCCAATTCCCTGATAAAGTAATTTGTGTGTAAACTTTGATTAATGCCACCTAATGGAGACAATCATGAACGAGGGTGTAATCATTATAAATGATGCTGAGTTTGAAAATGTCGTGTTAAAAGCCGAACAACCTGTACTGGTTTACTTTTGGGCTTCTTGGTGCGGTCCTTGTCAATTGATGTCCCCATTAATTAACTTAGCGGCTAAAACCTATGGCGATCGCTTGAAAATCGTGAAAATGGAAATTGACCCCAATCCCACCACTGTCAAGCATTATCAAGTGGAAGGAGTCCCCGCATTGAGGCTAATTAAAGATAGAGAACTACTAGAATCTATCGAAGGGGTGATTGGTAAAGATAAATTACTCAGTTTTCTAGATAAGCATTTAAATGGTAATTAGTCGAGAGCAGTCAGCGATCAGCTAATGTCTGAATGCTGACAATTAATTAACAATTTAATGCCTAATAACTAAAATGCGATTTGCGAATCGGTTACAACCTTTACAATCTAACGTATTTGCTGATATGGATAGAGCTAAGGCTATGGCTTTGGCTGCTGGACAAGAATTAATTGATTTATCATTGGGGTCTTCAGATTTACCTGCCCAACCCCACGTCATAAAAGCGATCGCTCGTTCTCTAGATGACCCAACTACCCACGGTTACTTATTGTTTCGTGGTACTCAGGCTTTCCGTCAAGCTGCTGCTGGGTGGTATGAAAAAAAATTTGGTGTTAAAGTTGACCCAGAAACAGAAGTTTTACCTTTAATTGGTTCTCAAGAAGGGACAGCCCATTTACCCCTAGCCATACTCAATCCCGGTGATTTTGCCCTATTGCTTGATCCAGGCTACCCTTCCCATGCGGGAGGAGTTCATTTAGCCAGTGGCCAAATTTATCCGATGCCATTAAAGGCAGAAAATGATTTTTTACCAGTATTTAGCGATATTCCCGTCTCTATTTTGGCTCAGTCGCGGTTGATGGTGTTAAGTTATCCTCATAATCCCACCAGTGCGATCGCTCCTTTATCTTTTTTTAAAGAAGCTGTCTCTTTTTGTCAACAACACAATATCGTTTTAGTTCACGATTTCCCCTACGTTGATTTGGTCTTTGCAGAAGCAGAAACTTCATTTCCCCAATCCCTAGTTCCTTCAATTTTGCAAGCTGACACCGATAAAAGCGTCTCCATTGAATTTTTTACCCTGTCAAAATCTTACAATATGGGTGGTTTCCGCATCGGTTACGCCATTGGTAATGCCCAATTAATTCAAGCATTAAAACAGGTGAAAGCAGCCGTTGATTTTAACCAATATTTGGGAATATTAAATGGAGCGATCGCTGCCCTCACCGGAGATCAACATAGTGTCCAAGCTGCTGTATCCACCTTCCGTCAACGCCGTGACGCTTTTATTAACGCCTTACACCAAATTGGTTGGAACGTCCCCACCCCCGACGCGACGATGTATATTTGGGCTAAATTACCCGCACCTTGGCATCAAAACTCTATTGAATTTTGTACTCAGCTAGTAAAAAAAACTGGTGTAGCCGTTTCTCCCGGTGCTGGTTTTGGTCAATTTGGTGAGGGCTATGTTCGTTTCGCTTTGGTGCAAGAACCACCTGTATTAGAAACTGCTGTAGGGAGAATCGCTGATTTTCTGCAAACATCAGCTAATTTGTATTAATAATCAGGGGAAATGGCAATAAGCAACATGGAAATTATATATTTTTCTTGCCATTTTTCCCCCTATTTCGCAGTCTGTAGGGTGCGTCAGACAGAATAATTGAGGCTAAAACCACTAATTTTTAAAATACTGACGCACCTCAATTATTTTTTATTTGGAAATCTCTTAAAGCCTATTTAAGACGCGCCCAGCGTGTTGTACGCCATAGCCAAATAAAAGCAAAAGCACAAATTATAGATCCCAAATTCCATTTAACAGAACTTTTTATCAGTTTCAGACGATTACTTCTTTTTGCTGCATTTGATTGATTTTTTACATCAGTCTCTAATCGCTCAATTTGAGATAAAATTTGCTTTTTCACATCTTGAGGATTTTTTAAATCTGGTGTATTAGCGGTGGGGTTTAAGGATTTGAAAATTCGACTTATATCTTCATCAGTTGTTACTTTTCCTAACAAATCTTTAACTCTTTTTGCTTGCTCAAGTTGTTGGGATGAATTACTAATAATTTGTGCATTGTTTTGTTTATCAATACGCCAGCTACTATTAATTCCTAAAGGTAGTAACAAAATAAATAAAACCCCCATTAACAAACAACACCAAGATAAAACTCTTAATACCAAAACTTCAACTTTCTTATTGCGATTATCGCTTCCTCCTATAAACACAAGTACCATTCCCAGTAAAGGTACAGGTGTAACTTCTACTAAAGCCCCCACCGTCTGAAGTTCCCAATTAGAATTTGTAAATCGAAGTGGTATGAGAATATTCATAACTTCTAGTAAAGCTAATATTAATAATATATAGCCTACAAAACGAAATTGAAAATTAGAACGCCAATAATTTCCTTCTAAGTTATTCATGAATAATACTCAATTAAAGTTAATGTTTAGGAAAGCGGGGATACCACCAGCGATACAAGTCAAACCAAGCCTTTTCTAATTTTGAAAAGGCCAATTTAGGGTTAACATCATTAACTGGAGTAGATAAATTTACCCATAAACAACGTCTGTTTAATAAACTTTGTTCCCCCAGTAACCAAGATAGCAGACTAGAAGCAGTAATACTATAAGTGCGTTGATTTTTGAGAAATTGTTCTTGAGTAACTGTGCTTTTGCCTTGGGGGTTTATACAGCTAGTTAAATATACCTTATTTTTATGGACAAATTGACTATAATATCCTATCCCTGGTTGATAACGGATAGATTTAGATATTTCAGAACCAGGTAAAGTTAGATTTTTATTATCAGCAACTAAGCCTTCAATATTTCCCATAGTTCCTATTACATAACGGATTTCTATATCTATGGGAGCATTATTTTGTCTATATTCATAGCGTCTACCAGCAATTACAGCATCATATTCTCCTATTTTTTGAATTACTATATCAGTTAAAGCCTGACTTTCTATAATTTCGCTTCCTGTTAAGGGTACATCTTGAGGAAATGTAAATTGAGCAACTTTCTGATTACCTGCATTGGGATCAAGTATTAATTTTGCCAAACCTAAAAAGATGCTAATACAAGTTATTGCTAAAAATGGTATTCGGATTTGTTTTGAGAGTTGCATTTTTATTGATTCTCTGAAGCTACATCAAGGGTTTTCATTTTTTCATAATATATATTACATACAAATCCAAATGCTAATATTGAGACTGTAGAAAATATTTGACCACCAGGTTCTCCATGCCAATATGCAAATCCCTCGTCGTTAGAAGCTGCAACTAAAAGTGCCATTAAAATTATTCGGAAACTGTTAAATATAAATGCTATGATTATAGATATAATTGGGAGTGATATTTTTTGAACTACATTTTTGAATGGAAATATTGCTAGAAAGACAAGTGAAAATTGGAATAAAAGTATCATGACATTTAATCCCGAACAGCCTGGATATATCTCGATCGCTCCTGTGGGAAGACTAACAATCACTCCTTGACGTGAAACTTCAAATCCCAAGTACCAAAGCAGGAAATTAGTAAATTTTGCGGAAATTAGGCTGACATCAACTGTAGTGGAAATAACTGACGTTAAAACTCCTTCAGTCAGAAGTAAAATCAAAATCATAAATTCTTGTTTATATTGTTTTAATCCTTTGATTCCAGATGCTATTAGACCTAACCCCAAAAATAAAAACAGTGGAGAGAATCTAATAAAAAAAGACTCGAACCAAAACAATGATGTAGTTTTAAATAGGATTAGAAAAATTATTAATAAACCAGATAAACTAGAAAATAAATCACTTTTTAAAGACAAAATTGCGCGTTTTTTCCAAACAAGATATAATATGGCTGCCCAATATAAAAATCTGGTAGTTACAGTATCGGTATTACCCAATAGTTTCCAATTTAAGTTAAGTTGAATGATTGTTAAACCAACAGCGATCGCACTCAACCAAAACTCAGATTTTTGTAATTTTTCTGACAAATCAGGGTAAGAAGCTTTCATAGTTTTTATTTTTACAGCTAAAAAACTAACATATTTACAAAATAATGTCAACTAACAAGCCTGAATCAGATCACATTTTGATAAATTTTTCTTAAAATAGAGATGGATCTAACTATAAAATTACTTAAATCTAATTGTGACTATATCACCTCAGACACTACCACTAATTAAAGATTTAGAAAAACTAGAAAACCGTCTTCAGGAAATACCCAGTGAACCAGGAGTTTATTTGATGCGTGATGAGAGCGATCGCATTATTTATATTGGTAAATCACGAAAATTGCGATCGCGTGTTCGTTCCTACTTCCGGGACTCCACCAATAAAACGGAACGAATCAACACAATGGTTAAATTAGTGACAGATATTGAAATTATCGTCACTGATACGGAAACGGAAGCTTTGGCGCTGGAAGCCAACTTAATTAAGCAGCACTTACCATACTTCAACGTCTTACTCAAAGATGATAAAAAATATCCCTATCTCTGCATTACTTGGTCAGAAGACTATCCCCGTATTTTTATTACCCGTAAACGCCAATTAGGGAAAGAAAAAGATAAATTCTACGGGCCTTATACCGATTCTGGTTTATTGCGGGAAATTTTGCATCTGTGTAAGCGGATCTTTCCCTTGCGACAAAGACCCCAACCTTTATTTAAAGACCGTCCTTGTTTAAACTATGATTTGGGGCGTTGTCCTGGTGTTTGTCAGAAACTGGTTTCTCCAGAAGAATATCGAAAAATCGTGCAAAAAGTGGCGATGGTGTTCCAAGGGAGAACTCAAGAACTAATTGATATTTTAACCGAACAAATGCAAATTGCGGCCGAGTCACTTAATTTTGAAACAGCAGCGCGAGTTCGTGATCAAATTGCTGGATTAAAATCCCTGACCGCACAGCAAAAGGTTTCCTTACCAGATGATACCATTTCACGGGATGCTTTGGCATTAGCTAAAGATGACCAGCACGCCTGTATTCAATTATTTCAAATTCGTGCCGGTCAATTAGTAGGAAGATTGGGATTTATTGCAAATGCACAAGCCGAACCTGGGGCTATTTTACAACGAGTTTTAGAAGAACATTATCAAACGGCTGATGCAGTTGAAATTCCAATGGAGATTTTAGTACAACACGAATTATCAGACGGAGAAATTTTGGCGGAGGTATTAACTCAAAAAAAGGGGAGAAAAGTTACAATTTTAGCTCCTTTGCGACAAAATAAAGCAGAATTAATTGAGATGGTGGAAAAAAATGCTCAATTTGAATTACAGAGAATGCAAAAATTGGGTGCAACAAATCTCCAAGCCACAGAAGATTTAGCGACTATTCTCGACTTACCAGATTTACCGCACCGAATCGAAGGTTATGATATTTCTCACATTCAAGGTTCTAATGCGGTAGCGTCTCAAGTGGTATTTATTGATGGTTTACCAGCGAAGCAATATTACCGTCATTATAAAATCAAAAATCCCAATGTAACTATTGGACATTCAGATGATTTTGCCAGTTTAGCCGAAGTTATTCAGCGACGGTTTCGCAAATATATTGAAGAACCCCAACTGTCACGGGTAAATAATCCTGATTGGCCTGATTTAATTATGATTGATGGTGGTAAAGGTCAATTATCGTCAGTTGTGGCTATTTTACAAGAAATGAATTTATTAGCAGACTTGCGAGTTGTCAGTTTAGCCAAAAAGCGAGAAGAAATCTTTTTACCAGGAGAATCTCAACCTTTAGAAACCGATGCGGAACAGCCAGGAGTACAGTTATTGCGACGTTTGCGAGATGAAGCACATAGATTTGCAGTTAGTTTTCATCGTCAACAAAGAAGTGATAAACTAAAGCGATCGCGCTTAGATGAAATTCCCGGTTTAGGACACCATCGCCAAAAGTTACTATTAGCTCATTTTCGTTCTGTTGATTACATTCGTCAAGCCACACCCGCACAACTCGCTGAAGTTCCAGGAATTGGATCTAGGTTAGCCCAAGATATTCATAATTATTTTCATCCTAGTTAATTAAATCTAATTATCTTCAATCAATCATTAAGGTATTTAAAAGTGTATTCAATTTTTGCTTATGAATTTTTTGTAATTCATTATCAATTTCTATTAATTCAGAATAAACCTGAATAAAATCCGTGATAGACATAATTGTATCGGCTCAATAAGTAGGGGTAAAAGAGATAATATATATAGGAATCCTACTTGAATCTTGCTCAATATACTGAGATTCAATTGTTGATGATATACGGTTTAGGGTTTACAGCTTGTATGGCTTACGCCACCCTACGCTATGAAAAATCAAATAGGAGTCTTATATAGTTATTAGGTACACTCTGTCTTAAAGCAGGTATTTAATGTTAAAGTCAAGTAAAAGCCCTTAATAACCAAAAATCTATGCTTACCCAAGATAAAAAACAAATTAACTGGAAACCCATAATTAAAAAGTTTATCGCTGTGCTTGGTGGAAAAGGGGTAATTCAGCGCAAAGAAGAACTTATTACATATCAGTGTGACGGTTTAACCAGCTATCGTCAAACTCCCCCAGTCGCAGTTTTACCCAGAACCACAGAACAAGTTGCAGAAGTGGTGAAAATCTGCAATCAATTCTCTGTTCCCTTTATCGCCAGGGGTTCAGGTACCGGTTTATCTGGAGGTGCTTTACCAGCAGAAGATACTGTTTTAATTGTCACTTCTTTAATGCGGCAAATCCTCAACATTGATTTAGAAAATCAACGTGCAGTAGTACAACCAGGAGTAATTAATAGTTGGGTAACACAAGCGGTAAGCGGTGCTGGTTTTTATTATGCTCCCGATCCTTCTAGTCAAATTATCTGTTCTATTGGTGGAAACATTGCTGAAAATTCTGGTGGAGTACATTGCTTAAAATACGGTGTCACTACTAACCACGTTTTGGGTTTAAAAGTAGTCCTGCCTGATGGTTCAATTATCGATATGGGAGGACAAATTCCCGAAATGCCTGGTTATGATTTAACAGGTGTATTTGTAGGTTCAGAAGGAACTTTAGGAATTGCTACAGAAATCACTTTACGAATCCTCAAAAGTGCAGAATCAATTTGTGTACTTTTGGCAGATTTTACCAGTGTTGAAGCTGCTGCGGCTAGTGTTTCTGATATCATCAGCGCGGGCATAATTCCTGGGGGAATGGAAATGATGGATAACATTAGCATCAATGCCGTTGAAGATGTTGTGGCTACAAATTGTTATCCGCGTGATGCTACGGCTATTTTGTTGGTAGAAATAGATGGTTTAGAGGTAGAGGTTGGAGTTAATAAACAACGAATTGCAGAAATTTGTCAGAAAAATGGAGCGCGTAATATTACTAGTGCCAGTGATTTAGAAACTAGATTAAAGTTATGGAAAGGACGCAAGGCCGCTTTTGCTGCTGCTGGACATTTAAGCCCAGATTATTATGTTCAAGATGGGGTGATTCCCCGGACTCAATTACCCTATGTGTTACGAGAAATTGAAGCATTAAGTCAAAAATTTGGTTATCCAATCGCTAATGTCTTTCATGCTGGTGATGGTAATCTTCACCCATTAATCTTGTTTGATAATTCAGTGGCTGGTGCTTTAGAAAAGGTAGAAGAAGTTGGAGGAGAAATTTTAAAACTTTGTGTCAGAGTTGGCGGAAGTATTTCTGGTGAACATGGTATTGGTGCAGACAAAAAATGCTATATGCCAGATATGTTTAGTGAAACAGATTTAGAGACTATGCAATGGGTAAAACAAGTTTTTAATCCTCAAGGGTTAGCAAATCCAGGGAAGATTTTTCCCACGCCACGCACCTGTGGAGAAGCTGCAAATGCTTCATTTCAGCAGTTTAAAGACATAGAAAGATTCTGATTAAATGTAGTCATATCTATATAAATTCCTGATGTTAGTTACTTGGTTTTGTAATTGTATGTATAATTGTAAAAGCAAGTCTAATTTTACAGATGAATAGGGTGGCTCACCGTTGTTTCTTATCTCTACTATCTTTAGCTTTTGTAGTCAGTTTAGCAGTCTCTTCAATTCCGTCCAATTCGGGTTATTCTCAAAATAATCGTCCGGTGATTACAGAAATTCGCGGCGTTTGGCTTACTAATGTAGCTAGTGGTTTATTTTTTGTACCTTGGGGAGTTGAACGGGCTTTAAACCAATTAGCAACTCTCAATTTTAATACAATTTATCCAGTAGTCTGGAACAGAGGATACACTTTTTATAACAGTGCTTTAGCTAAAAAGGTGACAGGTTCAGCAACTTTGCCTTTGCTAAGGTTAATCCACGGGAAAATGGATTTTTTAGTTAAATTAGTGAAGCTTTCTCAAGCTAAGGGTTTGAATGTAATTCCCTGGTTTGAATATGGGTTAATGACACCTCGTAATTCTGCATTAGCATATTTACATCCAGACTGGTTGACAACTGCAAGAGGAGGAATAAATTCTGATGTTGGTGAAGGAGGCATACCCCACGAAGAAATTAATAATGGTGTATCAAATCGCATCGTTTGGCTGAATCCTTTACATCCAGAAGTGCAAAAATTTATCAAAGGGTTAATTGTTGAAGTTGTCATTAATTATGATGTAAATGGGATTCAGCTTGATGATCATTTTGGGATGCCTGTACAATTTGGTTATGATCCTTTTACGCTACAGCTTTACCAAAAAGAACATCAGGGTAAAAATCCACCTATTGACGCTTTTGATGTAGAATGGATGCGTTGGCGAGCAGATAAAATTACCAATTTTATGGCTCAAATCTATCAAGCTGTCAAAAAAGTTAAACCTAATGCCACAATATCTCTATCTCCCAATTCCCAGGAGTTTTCCTATAAATATTATTTGCAAGATTGGGCTAATTGGGTAAAGAAAGGTTTAGTTGATGGTTTGATTTTACAGGTATATCGAGATGATAGAAAGTCTTTTATTGGGGAATTAGATAAACCAGAGTTAAAATTTGCGCGTAGTAAAATTCCTGTGGGAGTTGGCATTTTAACTGGAACTCTAACTCATCCTGTTGATATTAATCAAATTAGAGAACAGGTGCAAATAGTGCGCGATCGCAATTTTTCAGGTGTATCATTCTTTTATTGGGAAAGTTTGTGGGGTTACATCTCCCCAGATGCACCTCAACGTCGAAGAAGGGCTTTTACTCAGATGTTCGCGCCTAAAATTAATTAATTTCCGCAATAACAACAATGAAAATTAAAATTAATAATTGGACATTATTGTGGATTCTAGGAACATTTAGCGGCTTTTTAGGCAGTTTAATCTGGATTGAAATCGGTGAAAAGCCTGATATGAACGTGTTAACGGCAGCTATTGGCGGAATAGCGATCGCCCTACCCCAAAGTATAACACTTAAACCCACCACCTTCTCTTTACAATGGATTTTAGCTACCGTTGTCGGTTGGGTAGTCATTGCAGCCCTACATACAGGTGCTTTAGGTTGGAGTGTCCCCAGTAACGAATTTTTCCACTACAGAATCATCTCCGGGACTATTTCTGGAGGTATTGGAGGTTTCCTCATTGGACTGACACAATGGTGGATAGCAATCCCCAAATCATTACCTTCAGCTTGGCATTGGATTCTCTTTAATTCTCTTACCTGGGCAATAGCTGTACCCGTCGGTTCTGTCACCGGAATCTACCTACGTCGTCTCTCGCAGTTATTTTTGGGGGAAGTTGTCGGTTTAGCTATTACCTGGCTGCTAGTGGCGATTTTCACAGGTATCTGTGCCGAAAAATTATTAAAGTAAATTTAATATACTCCCTTCTCACTCAAAGAATATGGATTAAATGAACCGTATTCGCGTAGCGTCCCGTAGGGATAGACGCAAAGGACGCGAGGAAGGGAGTAGTCGTTACCATCAGTGAAATTTCTTTGAGTTATATGAAGAATTATCACCATTAGCAAAAAAAGGGGTTTAGTCTCCTTTCGTAATAATGTTAAATAACGATACTTTTAAAACATCCTCTAAAACCTCAGCCATATAAAATAAATAAACTAATGAATAGAAATCCAGTTAAATCCATTTCCAAGTTAAGCAAACTATCAACTCCTCAGATGTTCTTAGGTACAGACGTAGATAAAAAAAATAGTAGTGAGCAATTTCTACTCAGTATGTACGATTCTGTGCAGACATCAATATTTATAGTCGATGTTCTCGAAGACGGTGATTTTCGCTATTTAGGGCTAAATCCCACCCATGAAAGGTGGATAGGTATCCGTTCTGAAGAAGTGCGGGGTAAAAAACCAGAAGACATTCTCTCCCCTGTAGACGCTGCTAGAGTTCGTCAGCATTATGTTGATTGTGTACGCTTTGGTAAAACAATTTCCTACGAACAATGTTTGCAATTTCAAGGCATTAGTACATGGTGGAGTACAACTTTAACTCCATTACGGGATGCTAAGGCTAAAATTTATCGACTAATTGGCACTAGCAGTAATATTACTCAGTCCAAACAAACGGGGAGAATGCAAGCTGAACGGGAACGTATTTTAGAATCAATTGGCCAAAAAATACGTCAATTTCAACCCTTAGAAACCATTTTTCAGCAGACAGTTAAAGAAATTCGCCAATTATTAGATTGCGATCGCGTATTGATTTATCATTTTAATATTCATCAAATTGGAGAAATTATCGCTGAATCAACTATCATGGTTGGTAATTCTTTACTAGGACAAAAAATTAATGATCCTTGCTTTCACGTTCAACATCTAGAACGCTACAAACGTGGTTGTATTCAAATTATTGAAGATATTCATACCGCAGGTTTACATCCTTGTCAACGAGATTTTCTAGCTTCCATTCAAGTAAAAGCCAACTTAGTTTTACCGATCTTATTACAACAAGATTTATGGGGCTTACTAATTGTCCAACATTGCCGAGAAACGCGACAATGGCAACAAATAGAAATTAATTTACTTCAACAAATAGCCAGCCAATTAAGTATTGCCATACAACAACAAGAATTACATCAACAAATAAAAAATCTGCAACTACAACAACAGCAACTCCCGAAATTTCTAGCCTTCATCAAACAGATCACAGAACAAATTCGTGATCACCTAGATGCTGAAAAAATTTTACAAAATACAGTTAAAGAATTAGTCCAACTACTAACACTTGAACGTTGCCAAATCGAACTGTATGATCAACTGCAAATTACAGCCGTTGTTACTTGCGAGTATACCAACCATCCTCCCCATTGCCAAGGATTAACCAGACATTTAGCCGACTTTCCCGAAATTTATCAGCCACTTTTACAAAAACAGCCCTTAGCATCAGTAGAAATTCTTTCTGGATGGAATCCACAATTACAGCTAGTTAATCAACTTGCTTGTCCAATTTTCCATAGTCAAGGGGTTTTAGGAAATATTTGGTTAATTAGAAGCACAGATCAACCATTTACCGAATTAGAAATATCATTAATACAGGAAGTAGCAAATCAATGCGCGATCGCTATTCGTCAATCTCAATTATCCCTCACCAATCAAATACAACTTCAAGAACTAAAAAACCAAGAACGCTACAAAAATGAATTTCTCAAAACCCTGGCCCAACAACTACGCACACCCATCACCAGCATTAGTCTAGCCGGCCAAACCCTAGAAAGTCTTCTCACCCCAAATGGTATATTAGATATAGAATTAGTACCCCAACTCCTACAAATACTACACCAAGAATGTGGACGCGAGAGCAAATTAATTAACGATTTACTAACCCTAGCATACCTAAAAATTGAACCCGAACCCCCCACATTGATCGCCATTGACTTAAAAACCTGGCTTACCCCCATAGTTGAATCTTTTCGAGATGTCACCGATTGTCAGAAACAACAGTTAAATTTAAATATTCACGAAAATTTACCGCCCTTAGAAACAGACATCACCGATTTTGAGCGAATTATCACCGAATTACTCAATCATGCCTGTAAATGCACTCCCCCAAGTGAATTAATTACCGTTTCTGCCAACTTGAATATAGATACAGTAGAATTAAAAATCACTCATTCCGGTGTGGAAGTTCCCGTAAATCAACCATCACTGATTTTTCAACCATTTTATCGTCTAGCCAAACATGATTCCTGGAAATCTAGCGAAACCGGATTAGAACTAGCATTAGTTAAAACCATGATCAACCGCTTAAACGGATCAATTTGCGTCCACAGCATGAAAAATCAAATCATCTTTACAATTAAATTCCCATACACTTGCAAAACTTCAATCTAAAACCTAAACTTACTCACAACAGCGATCGCACAACCCCTGTACCGTCACCTCATAACTCTCACCCCGCAGACCCGGACGCAGACCCTTAAAATCTATACACTGAAAGGCATTCCAAGCTATATCTTCAATCGCACCGCATTGGTGACAGCAAAAATGATGGTGGGGTTCAACATTGGCATCATAGCGAGAAACCCCCTCTTCTAACAACACCTCCCGCACCAAACCCACCTCCCTCAACGCTTGCACAGAACTATAGATCGTCGCTTGGGATGAAACAGGAAAATCTTTATTCAAATCCGTGAGTATTTGTTCCACCGTTGGGTGATCAGTGCGTGATAACAAATTCGCATAGACCGCAAATCGCTGAGGTGTCACCCTCAAACCCTTGGATTTCAAGGTTTGGACAATCGCGTTTGCTTGTAACTGCATACTTGTGGCTATATTTTGCTAATTTACTTTATTTATCAATACTTTGTCCAAATCGAAAAAAGCGTTGATTTGTAGGTTGG
Source organism: Cronbergia sp. UHCC 0137 (assembly GCF_034932285.1). Classification (NCBI taxonomy): domain Bacteria; kingdom Bacillati; phylum Cyanobacteriota; class Cyanophyceae; order Nostocales; family Nostocaceae; genus Cronbergia; species Cronbergia sp. UHCC 0137. Next base: position 5,057 of record NZ_JAYGHC010000049.1, on the reverse strand, counting down.
GTTGACGTAAGGAAACCCAACAAATGCGTCGGGTTGCGCTGTCGCTTAACTCAACCTACAAAAAATGGACAAGGTATTGTTTATATTATAGTCCCCAATTTTTAGGAATTAATCATAAGTTTTTTGTGTTATACTTTTTAAGTATTTATAACTATTGAACTTTTCGCAAATCAGAATTATTCTGAGATATATCAGCAAAAAGTGATCACATAGCTACATAAATCAACTAAAATAGAGGTAAACATGGCTGTTCTTGAAAAAGTACCCAACGTTGTATTTAAAACCCGTGTCCGTGACGAATCAATTGGTGGCGCTAACCCCTTTCGCTGGGAAGACCGTACTACCGCCAGTCTTTTCAGTGGCAAGCGTGTTGTAGTTTTCTCCCTACCAGGCGCTTTTACCCCAACCTGTTCCACCTCCCACCTGCCCCGCTACGAAGAACTTTATGATCAATTTAAAGGGCTAGGAATTGATGCAGTCATTTGTGTATCTGTAAATGATGCCTTTGTCATGTACCAATGGGGCAAACAACAAGGTGCTGAAAAGGTATTTTTGTTACCCGATGGTAATGGTGAATTTACCCGCAAAATGGGAATGTTGGTAGACAAATCTAATTTGGGCTTTGGAATGCGCTCTTGGCGTTATTCTATGGTAGTTAATGATAGCGTAATCGAAAAGTTATTCGTTGAACCTGGTTACGAAGACAACTGCCCCACAGACCCCTTTGAAGTTTCTGATGCAGATACCATGTTGACTTACCTCAAAGGTGCTGCTGCTTAATTAGACATTAGACATCTCCGGTAAAGATTGTAGAGACGTTCCATGGAACGTCTCTACAAGGGTTGTAGAAAACGCATATTTAATTTCTGGAGATGTTTATTATAATGTAGAAACGTTCCCTGGAACGTCTCCATATAACGCATATTTAATTTTCACTCCATTAGAACTTACGAAAATATCTCTCAAAACCTCATTTCTCTGTGAACTCTGTGCCTCTGTGGTTTGTTTTCCAGCGACTTGTGCGTAATTCCTACCTATTTAAAATTTAAAGGACATAACTAATGAACTACGATTTTGACTTATTTGTGATTGGTGCCGGTTCTGGGGGGATTGCTACTGCTAGACGTGCAGCAGAATATGGTGCAAAGGTAGGAATTGCCGAATTTGACCGGTTGGGTGGAACTTGCGTAAACCGTGGCTGTGTGCCTAAAAAACTGATGGTTTACGCATCCCATTTCCCATCCCTGTTTGAAGATGCCCAGGGATACGGCTGGAGTGCTGTTCAGAGTACCTTGGATTGGGAAAAGATGGTGTCAGTCGTTAACAATGAAGTGACCCGGCTGAATGGCATTTATCAAACAATGCTAGATAAGTCCAAAGTAGAAATTTTTCAGGGACACGGTAAATTTATTGATGCCCATACAATTGAAATAGGGGATAAAAAAGTAACCGCCGATAAGATATTAATTGCTGTGGGTGGTCATCCCATTAGACCAAATATTTTAGGAATTGAACACGCCATTACCTCTGATGAGATTTTTAATCTGCCAAAACAGCCCAAAGATATGGTAGTTTTGGGAGGAGGTTACATCGGTACAGAATTTGCTTGTATTCTCAATGGATTGGGAACAAAAGTCACTCAAGTAATTCGGGGTGATATAATTTTACGTGGTTTCGATGACGATTTGCGGACAGAAATTCAGCAAGCAATGGGTAATCACGGGATTCGCATTCTCAACAAAATCGAACTCATAGCCATTGAAAAAGACGCAGACGGGGTAAAGGTCACAGTCCAAGGAGATAAAAATTCCGAAGAAACAGTGGTGGCTGATGCTGTGAGTTTAGCCGCAGTTGGTCGTAAACCGAACACCCAAAACCTGGGTTTAGAAAATACCAAAGTCAAACGCCATGACGGGGCGATTTGCGTAGATAAATACAGTCGCACAGAAGAAGAAAATATCTACGCTGTCGGGGATTGTACGAATAAAATTAACCTAACTCCGGTAGCAATTAATGAAGGTCGAGCCTTGGCTGATACCCTATTTGGCGGTAAACCCCGTACCATGAGTTACGAAAATATCCCCACAGCTATATTTACCACACCAGAAGCAGCAACAGTGGGTTTAACCGAAGCCGAAGCCAGGGAAGAATACGGTGATGCGGTGAAAGTTTATCGGACTCGTTTCCGTCCCATGTATTATACCTTAGCAGGGAAAGACGAAAAAACGATGATGAAATTGGTGGTGGATCAAAATACTGATAGAGTCTTGGGGGCGCACATGGTGGGAACAAATGCGGCGGAGATTATTCAAGGTATAGCGATCGCTATAAAAATGGGTGCAACTAAAGCCAACTTTGATGCCACCGTCGGAATCCATCCCAGTTCGGCTGAAGAATTTGTCACCATGCGTTAACAATCCCTCATTCCTCTGCGTTCTCTGCGCCTCTGCGGTTAGTTAATTTCTACCATTTTTTGGTCAGATGGACGCACACACAAATACAGCAAAGCACCAAAAAGAGGAATTAGGGAAAATACCCAAAATAACTTTTCCTCTTTCCACCCCCGTCGCTGTAAATCATCTCCTAACAATACCGGAAATAATAAACTGAGCATACAGAAATCTAAGCTCATCACATGGATAAAACGGCTTGTTTGCCATTGTTGCACAAAATCTCCCCAATTTCCATTATTTAACCCATAAAATACCAAAATTGCCGCCCCGATGATCAGCACAGAGCCAGTAAAGCGGGAATCTAGGAGTTTAATAAATGGATTTTTTTCACCTATAAAGGTGGGATTTGGTTTTCTTAACGCTAAATATGGTATAATGGCAAATGCACCAACGGCAAAAGCAGCGATCGCAAACGGCCAAGCCCGGATTTTTTGCCCTCTACCATCACTAAATAATAAAGATGCGTAGATTAAAGGCCAGATACCCATGAGATTAAATAGGGCTATCACTAAGGGATTGATATTTTCCCAGTTCCCCGTCGAAAGGTTTTTAATCAAATCGAAGGTATCAGGTTGGTCGGGAGGAGCAAATAAAAAGGCATAGGAAATAAATCCTAGCCATAGTACACCAAAAGTAATTTTTCTGGACATAACTTAATAAAACTTAACTAAAAGCCTGGGAGAGATAATCTGCTGCTGCGGCCACAACAGCGATCGCACTTTCATAGTCTAACCGCGTTGGACCCAAAACTCCCACACTCCCCACCGGAACAGAACCACGACAATAGGTAGAAGAAATCAAAGTACAGGTGCGAATTGGTTCTAAAGTGTTTTCTGTGCCAATGCGAACTGTAACCCTCCGCTTACCCCTTTCCTCAATTTCTGGTTCTTCACAAATTAACCGCCATAATTGGTCTTGCTCCTCTTCCAATAAGTGCATAATCGTTTGCACCTGCTGTAACTGAGAAAATTCTGGCTGACGCAAAACCTCACCCACACCCCGCACCATAATTTGTGTCGTAGTTGGTGAAACAGCCCGACGAGTCAATTCAGCCACTGAATTTTTCAAAAATTCCCCATAATGTTGGAACTTTTGATCTAATTCCCCCCAATCAAGTTTGGCTAATTCCAACAAACTGCGTCCCCGTAAGTGGCTATTTAAAAAATTAGATACAATCTGTAATTCGTGATCAATTACCTCTGGATCTGGTATACTTCCTGATGACGCTGTGAATAAATCCATTACCTTAGAGTGGGTTTCATAACTGTCTGTCACCACAATCAACATGATTTTACCCACTTCGATTTGCACAAGTTGCAAATGTCGTAAATGGGCTGTAGTTGTTTGTGGCATAGTAATCAAGGTAATACAGCCACTCAAAGTTGCCAAAATTTGGGCTGCACCTTGTAATAGGGCTTCTAAACTCCAATCTTCCCAATGTAGGCGCTGTTGTAATGTTGTTTCCACTTCTTTGGCTAAGGCTTCCGTCCGAGTAGCATCTGCTAAAAAAGGTGTAATCAGTTGGTCAACATAAATGCGATAACCAGAATCAGAAGGTATCCTCCCAGCGGAAGTGTGTGGTTGATACAGTAAGCCAGATTTTTCTAAAACGCCCATGACATTGCGAATGGTAGCAGAACTGACACCAAGATCAAATTCCTCAATTAAGGCTTTAGAACCAACTGGTTCGGCCGTAGCAATGTAGTGGCGTACAGTTGCCCAAAGTATATGCTGTTGTCGATTAGTCAGCTTAACTTGCATGGCGGTATTTTACAAAAGGCAAATCTTAATCAAGGTTTAAAAAACTATGGCTGTCACCACAAAAACATTAATTATTAATTAATTTAACAATACCAGATTATATATTTCTATTATAGTGCTTAGGCAGATAATTATCTATTGTTGTATCTATTGAAACCGTGTATTTATTTCTGCCTAACCTATTCTAGCTATGATCATCTTACATTATCCTTTAATAAGCAGTGTTTTAAGATACAATTTATCAAAAAAGGAACAGGAAACATAAAATGGTTTTTCCTCTTCCCTCAATATTCTCAATAGTCTAGTACAGCTTGGCGGAAGTCAAAAGTCAAAAGGAAGGCAGTATAGACTTTTTAGCAATTTAAAATGGTTGATTTATTTACGCCGTACTGTACTAGACATAATGACATGATTTTAGTGCGTAAGTCCTAAATACTACAAACCTATTGAAATTCCTGAATTTGTTCTAGGGATAATCCTGTAATTTGGGCGATTAAATCTATGGAAAGACCAGAACGGAGCATATTTAAGGTTATTTGAGTTGCAATTTCTGAATTTGTTCTAGGGATAATCCTGTAATTTGGGCGATTAAATCTATGGAAAGACCAGAACGGAGCATATTTAAGGCTATTAGAGTTTTTTCCTCAGCTTTACCTTTGGCTATGCCTTCGGCTTTACCTTCGGCTTTACCTTTGGCTATGCCTTCAGCTATGCCTTCAGCTTTACCTTCTAGGAGGATTTCTTGATAAATGACTGATTCTTTCATGATTTCGCTCCTTAGTAATCTTTGAATGACTTCCTTTTTTAATGCTAACCCAGATATAATTGCTGTGGCAGCATTTA